>VBBY01000034.1 GCA_005881595.1 Betaproteobacteria bacterium
TCGGGCTCGGCGCCGAGATCGACGGCGGCTTCACGCTGTGCCGCGAGCTGCGCGCCAGGTCGGCCGCGCTGCCGATCATCTTCCTCACCGCGCGCGACAGCGACTTCGACATCGTCGCGGGCCTGCGCCTGGGCGCCGACGACTATCTGACCAAGGACGTGAGCCTGCCGCATCTGCTGGCGCGCATCGCGGCGCTGTTCCGGCGCGCGGAGCTTGCCGCGCAGCCGCAGGCCGCGGAAGAGCGGTTGGAGCGCGGCGCGCTGCAGCTCGACCTGAAGCGCTTCAGCGTCACGTGGCGCGGCACCGCCGTAGCGCTCACGCTCACGGAATTCTGGATGGTGCACGCGCTCTGCAAGTTTCCGGAGCACGTGAAAAGCCGCGAGCAGCTGATGCGCGAAGCGAACCTGGTGGTCGACGAAGGCACCATCACCTCGCACGTCAAGCGCATCCGCAGGAAATTCCTCGCCGCCGATCCGCGCTTCGACGCGATCGACACCGTCTATGGCATGGGTTACCGGTGGAAGGCCTGAAGAGAGTGCGGTTCAGCCTGCGCGCAAAGCTGGCGCTGACGGCACTGGTGCTGCTTGCGCTCCCCTGGGCCGGCACGCTTTACGTCAACGAAGTCGAGCGCTTTCTCCTCGAAGGCCAGGAGCAATCGCTGCTCGCGACGGCGCGCACCGTCGCCACGGTGTTGCACGAGCGTCCCCAGCTGCTTGCCAGCGCCACCGGACACGACGACGAGGTCGACGCCATCCTTCTGGGCTTGCAGCGGGCTTCGTCGCGCGTCTGGGTGGTCGATCGCAGCTACCAGGTGGTCGCGCTCGCCGGCAGGTTGAAACGGTCCGCCGAGGCGGCGGCCGAGGCGCCATGGTGGCAGCCCTTCGTCGGCTGGTTTATCGAGCGTCCGACCGAGGACTTCACCGAATCGCTGCCCGAGAACGTGCTCGCTACCGGCCGCGACATCGCCGCCGCGATGCAGGGCACGCCCGCGACCCTGGTGCGCCGCACGCAGGACGGCCGCGCCGTGGTCATGTCCGCGGCGCACCCGATCTGGAGCGGCGACGAGGTGGTCGGCGCGGTGGTGGTGGAGGAAACTACCAATCCCATCGTTTCGCTGAAGACGGCGGCGCTCGAGCGGCTGCTGCTTCTGACCCTCGCGGTCTTCGCCGGCGCAGCGGTCCTGCTGATCGCTTTCGCGTCGCGGCTGTCGCTGCGCATCCGGCGGCTGCGCGACGAGGCCGAATCGGCGATCGACGCGCGCGGCCGCATCACGCGTCTCGCCGCGGGCTCCGGCGCGTCCGATGAAATCGGCGACTTGTCGCGCAGTTTCTCGGCGGTGCTCGCGCGGCTGGCGCAGCATCACGCCTACCTGGAAAGCATGGCGGGCCGGCTCTCGCACGAGCTGCGTACGCCGATCGCGGTGGTGCGCTCCTCGCTCGAGAACCTGAAGCTCGCTCCCGAGGGCAGCGAAGCGCGGCGCTACATCGAGCGCGCCGAAGAGGGGCTGTCCAGGCTCAACCGCATCCTGGAGCGCATGATGGAGGCGTCGCGCCTCGAGCAAAGCCTCAGCAGCGCCGAGCGCGAGCGCTACGATCTGGTCGGCGTGGTGCGCGGCTGCGTCGAGGGCTATCGCGTCGCCTACCCGCGCATCGCCTTCGCCGTAGAGCTGCCCCGGCAATCCCTGCAGGTCGAGGGCTCGCCCGACCTGGCCGCACAGCTTCTCGACAAGCTGGTTGAGAACGCTGTGGACTTCTGCCGCGGCGCCGAGCCGGTGCGCATCGAACTGACGGAAGCGGGCGGGGCGGCGGTGCTGAGCGTAGTGAACAAGGGCCGTCCATTGCCGGCGGAGTTCCGCGCGCGGCTTTTCGAGTCGATGATCTCGGTGCGCGAGGGCCCGCAGACGGCTGCTCCTCACCTTGGCATTGGCCTTTACGTGGCGCGCCTGATCGCCGAATACCACGGCGGCAGCACCGATGCGGCGAACCTGCCCGCCGGCGACGGCGTCGCGGTCACGGTACGCATACCGCTCGCGTGGAAATGAACTATGACCTGCTGGTCATCGGCGGCGGCATCAATGGCGCCGGCATCGCCCGCGATGCTGCCGGCCGCGGGCTCTCGGTGCTGCTGGTCGAACGCGGCGATCTGGCGGCGGCGACCTCGTCGGCGTCCTCGAAGCTGATCCATGGCGGGCTGCGCTATCTCGAGCAGTTCGAGTTCCGCCTGGTCGCCGAGGCGCTCGCCGAGCGCGAGATCCTGCTGCGCATTGCCGGGCACCTGGCCTGGCCGGCGCGCTTCGTCATGCCGCATCTGCCGGGGCTGCGGCCGCGCTGGGCGATCCGGCTGGGGCTGTTTTTGTACGATCACCTGGCCCGGCGCTCGCTCCTGCCGGGATCGCACGCGGTACGGCTCGACACGCCGCCGTACTGCTCCGGTCTGAACAGCCAGCTCAGGCACGGCTTCGTCTACTCCGACTGCCGCGTCGACGACGCGCGCCTGGTGGTTGCGAACGCCGTGGACGCTGCCGAGCGCGGCGCGCGCATCCTGGTAGGCACCGAATGCCTCTTGGCGCGGCGCGATGGCGCGCTATGGCACGCGGCGCTCTCCGGAGGGGTCGAAGTCCGGGCGCGCGCGATCGTCAACGCGGCCGGCCCATGGGTCAAGGACGTGCTGAACCAGCGCCTCGGCCAACCCAGCCGCGACGCAGTCCGGCTCGTCAAGGGCAGCCATATCGTGCTGCCGCGGCTTTACGATGGCGAGCACGCCTTTATCCTGCAAAACGACGACCGGCGGGTGGTGTTCATGATCCCCTGGGAAGGGCGCTTCACACTGGTGGGAACCACCGATATCCCCGTCGCCACGCCGGACCAGGCTGAAGCGACGCAGGACGAGGTCGACTATCTGTGCCGCGCGGTGAGCCGTTATCTCGAGAAGCCGGTCGGGCCGCGCGCGGTGCTTTGGCGTTACGCCGGCGTGCGGCCGCTCTACGACGATGGATCAAGCGATCCTTCCGCCGTCACGCGCGACTACACCCTGCGCCTGGATGCGGCGGCCGACGAGGCGCCGGTGCTGTCGGTGTTCGGCGGCAAGATCACCACTTACCGCAGGCTCGCCGAGCACGCGCTGGAGAAGCTTGCGCCGTATTTTCCGCGCCTGCCTGGCGCCTGGACCGGGCAGACTGCGCTTCCGGGGAGCGACTTCAAGGACCGCGAAGAGGCGCGAAAGGAGCTCCTTGCCCGGCATCGCGATCTGCCGCCGGAAGTTCTGCAAGGCGTTTTCCGGCGTCACGGCACGCGCGCCCTCCAGGTGCTGGGCGACGGGCAGCTCGGAGAGCATTTTGGCGCCGGCCTGACCGAGCGCGAGCTGCGCTATTTCATCGAGCGCGAATGGGCGCGCGGCGCGCAGGACGTGCTTTGGCGGCGCACGAAGGCCGGCCTGCACCTCGATCAACGCGCGCGCGAGCGCGTCGAGGCCGCGTTCAGCCGATGAAGCCGCTTGCCGAGCTCGACGCGCGAGGCGTGAAAGCGCTGCTCTTCGATATCGACGACACCCTGACCACCGAAGGCAAGCTCACTGCCCAGGCGTACGACGCCCTCGAGCGATTGCGGCGCGCCGGCAAGATCACGGTGCCGGTGACCGGCCGGCCGGCGGGCTGGTGTGACCACATCGCGCGCATGTGGCCGGTCGACGCCGTAGTCGGGGAGAACGGCGCCTTCTACTTTTTCTACGCCGGCGGGCGGCTGCAAAGGCGCTTCCAGGACGATGCCGAGACGCGGCGCAAAAAACGCGCCCGCCTGGACGCCATCGCGCACCGCATCCTCGCCGCCGTTCCGGGCTGCGCGCTCGCTGCGGACCAGAACTACCGCGAGACCGACCTCGCCATCGACTACTGCGAGGACATTCCGCCGCTGCCGCTCGAGGCGGCGGAGCGCATCGCGTCGCTGATGCGCGCGGCGGGCCTCAACGCGAAGATCAGCTCGATTCACGTCAACGGCTGGTTCGGCGAGTACGACAAGCTGGCGATGAGCCGGGTGCTTTTCACCGAACGCTTTGGAATGGATCTCGCCGCGTCCAGGCGAGAAATCGTATTCGCGGGCGACTCGCCGAACGACGCGCCGATGTTCGCCTTTTTCAGCCATTCGGTCGGCGTGGCCAACGTGCGGCGTTTCGAGGATCTGCTCGCGGATAAACCGAAGTACGTTACGCGCGCCGCCGCGGGAGCGGGTTTTGCCGAGCTCGCCGAACACCTGCTGCAGGAACGCCGGTGAACTACCCGGGTTAAACTGCAGCCCTCTCCATCTCCCGAAGGCTGCTTGCATGGCAGGCCCGCTGTCGCACATCCGCGTCCTGGACCTGTCGCGCGTGCTGGCGGGCCCCTGGGCCGGCCAGAATCTGGCCGATCTCGGGGCCGAGGTCATCAAGGTGGAGCGGCCGAAGAGCGGCGACGACGCGCGCGCTTTCGGGCCGCCTTGGGTCAAGGACCGCGACGGTCGCGAGACTCGCGACTCCGCCTATTTCACCTCGGCGAATCGCGGCAAGAAGTCGATCACGGTGAACATCGCGGTCCCCGAGGGGCAGGCGCTGATCCGTGCGCTCGCGGCCAGCTTCGATATCCTGATCGAGAACTACAAGTACGGCGATCTCGCCCGCTACGGCCTGGGCTACGACGCCCTGCGGAAGACCAACCCGGGGCTCATCTACTGCTCGCTCACCGGCTTCGGCCAGAGCGGCCCCTGGCGCGAGCGGCCGGGCTACGACTTCATGATCCAGGGCATGGGCGGGATGATGAGCGTCACCGGAGAGCCCGACGGCGCGCCAGGCGGCGGTCCGCAGCGCGCCGGCGTCCCGATCGCCGACATCATCACCGGGATGTACGCCTCGATCGCCATCTGCGCGGCGCTGGCGCATCGCGCGCAATCGGGCCTCGGGCAGCATCTCGATCTCGCGCTGCTCGACTCGCAGATCGCGCTCCTTGCCTACCAGAATACCAACTACTTCGCCACGGGCGTGCCGCCGCAGCGCATCGGCAACCTGCACCCGAATATCGTCCCCTACCAGCCGTTCCGCTCGAGCGACGGGCAGGTGATCCTGGCCTGCGGAAACGACAACCTGTATCGCAAATTCTGCGCGGCCGCCGGATGCCCGGCGCTGGCGGAGGATCCGCGCTTCGCCAGCAACGGCAAGCGCGTCGAAAATCGCGCTGAGCTTACCCGGTTGCTGGAGCAGGTTTTTATCCGGCGCAGCACCCGGGAGTGGGTGGAGCTGCTGGAAGCGGCCGGCGTTCCGAACGGCCCGATCAACAATGTGGCGCAGGTATTCGAGGAGCCGCAGGTCAGGGCCCGCGGCATCCGGATCGAGCTGGACCATTCGGCCGCAGGCAAGCTGCCGGGCGTCGCGAGCCCCATGCGCTTCTCGGAGACGCGGATCGAGTATCGGCTCGCGCCGCCCTTGCTCGGCGAGCACACCGATGAAGTGCTGCGCGGCCTCCTCGGCAAGAGCGATGCCGAGATTGCGCGGCTGCGCGCCGCGGGCGTCATCTAAGCGGCTAGCGGCCCTTGAATTGCGGCTTGCGCTTGGCAAGGAAGGCAGCCACGCCCTCCCGGAAGTCCTCGGTGTCGAAGCAGGCGTAGCTCTCGTCGTATTCCGCTTCCGAAAGCGGCCGCGCATCGGCGAGCCGGCGCACGAACTTCTTGTGCCAGCGCGCAGCAAGCGGCGCGCCGTCGGCGATACGTCGCGCGGTCGCATAGGCTTCTTCAACCACCTTGTCATCGGCGACGACGCGGTTCACCAGGCCCTTCTCGCAGGCTTCGCGCGCCCCCCAGATGCGCCCCTCGAGGAGAATCTCGAGCGCGGCTGCGCGGCCGACGACGTTCATCATTCCCTGCAGCTCGTCGTAGGCCTCCACCAGCCCGAGGTTCTTGACCGGAACGCCGAAGCGCGCCGACTCGTTGCAGATCCTCAGGTCGCATTGCGACGCGACCAGCAATCCGCCGCCGACGCAGGCGCCCTGGATGAGTGCGACGACCGGGTGACGGCAGGCGGCGAAGGCATGCATCGCCGCTGCAATGCGCCGCCCGTATTCCTTGGCCTGCCTCGAATTCGCGCGCTCGGTGGCGAAGGCGGCAATGTCGGCACCGGCCGCGAAAGCCTTTTCGCCCGCGCCGCGCACGACGACACAGCGCAGCGATGCATCATTTTCGAGTTCTTTTGCCAGTAACCCTAGCCGCTCCCACATCGCGAGATCGAGCGCGTTCATGCGTCCCGGGTTGGAAAGCGTCACCGTGGCGATGTCGCCATCGCGCGCGAGCAGGACTTCGCCGCTCATTTGGTACCTAACCTGGCGTCCCGCCGAATGGCGTTCCGCATCTGGGCCATCGCGCCGGAAATCAGCGGCCAGAACAGCAGCACCAGCGCCAGCGTGGTGATCGAGCCCACAAGAGCGTTCGACCAGAACACGCGCAAGTCGCCCCCTGCCCCGATCATGGACAGCCGGAAGGCGTCCTCGGCGCGGTTCCCGAGCACCAGCGCCAGCGTGAACGGAGCGAGCGGAATGCCGATCTTCTTGAATGCATAGCCGACCACCCCGAAGACGAGCATCAGCCAGATGTCGAACATGGCATTCTGGATTGCGTAGGCACCAATCGCGCAGGACACGACGATCATGGGCGCGATCGCCGAGAACGGTACTCGCAGCACGGCGGCGAAGAGCGGCACGGTGGTGAGTACCAGGATGAGGCCGACGACGTTCCCCAGATACATCGACGCGATCAGGCCCCAGACAAAGCCCTTGTGCTCGACGAACAGCAGCGGGCCGGGGTTTAGCCCCCACACCATCAGGCCGCCAAGCAGGATTGCCGCCGTGCCCGAGCCGGGGATGCCGAGCGCGAGCATCGGCAGCAGCGCCGAGGTGCCGGAAGCATGCGCCGCGGTCTCCGGGGCAAATACGCCCTCGATGCGGCCCTTTCCGAACGAATCCTTATCCCTGGCGAAGCGCTTGGCGAGGTTGTAGCCCATGAAGGAGGCCGCGATCGCCCCGCCCGGCGTGATGCCGAGCCAGCATCCTATCGCTGAGGAGCGCAGCAGAGTCGCCCAGTAGCGCGGCAGCTCCTTCCAGACTTTCAGCACCACGCGCGGGCTGATGCTGGCGGCATGGCCGCGCAGCGCCAGCCGCTCCTCCATCGTCAGCAGGATCTCGCTGATCCCGAACAGGCCGATGACCGCGACCAGGAAGTTGATGCCGCGCAGGAGCTCGTTCGACCCGAAGGTCATGCGCAGCTGGCCCGAGACAGTGTCCATGCCGACCCCGGCGAGCAGCAGGCCGAGCGTCATGGAGATGATGGTCTTGTGCTTCTCCTCGCGCCCGAGTCCGACAAACGAGCAGAAGGTGAGCAAATAAACTGCGAAGAACTCCGGCGGCCCGAAGCGCAACGCGAAGGAGGCGATCCCCGGCGCGAGGAAGGTGATCAGCAGCACCGCGACCAGCGAGCCGATGAACGACGACGTGAAGGCCGCGGTCAGCGCTTCCGCCGCCTTGCCCTGCTGTGCCATCGGATAGCCGTCGAACGTGGTGGCCACTGACCAGGCTTCGCCGGGGATGTTGAACAGGATCGAGGTGATCGCGCCGCCGAAAAGCGCGCCCCAGTAGATGCAGGAGAGCATCACGATGGCCGAGGTCGGGTCCATCGTGAAGGTGAGCGGCAGCAGGATGGCGACGCCGTTCGGCCCGCCGAGCCCCGGCAGCACGCCGACGAAAATGCCGAGCACCAGGCCGACCATCATCAGCGCGAGCGTCTTCCAGGTCAGCAGGACGCTGAAGCCGTAGATCAGAAGGCCGAAAGCCTCCATCGCGCTGCGCCTAGTGGCCGAACAGGGCCTCGAGCGGGCCCTTCGGCATGATGACGTCGAACGCGATCTCGAAAGTCACGAACATGATGAGCGAGAACAGCAAGGCGGTGAGCACGGCCTTCCACGCCGCGATGCGCCCGACGAATGCCATGAAGCCTGCGACCAGAAGAAAGCTCGCCACGTAGAGCCCGAGCCACTGCGTCACCACGCAGAACAGCAGCGTCGGGACGAAGACCTGCGTCACGCGGCGAAGCTGTGCGCGCGTGACGAAGGTTTCGCTCGCCTGCTTGCGTGCCAGGAATTCCTTGCCGATGCCAAACAGGCAGGCAGCGGCGAGGATCGCCGAGAGATAGAAAGGAAAGTAGCCCGCCTGCGGGCCGGTCGAATCCCACGACATTCCGGTGCGCCAGTTGTCGAACCCCAGCAGCACGGCGAGCGCCAGCAGCAACAGCGCGGCGACGACCTCGACTGTGCGGGTGCTGGTCACCGCCGGCGAGTCGCGCGCCGGCGGGTCAGGGTCCTCGACGACGATTTCGACTTCGGGTTTCGACACTCAGTTGGCGACGAAGCCGGCTTCGGTCATCAGGTTCCTGTTGAGCGCGTCGTCCTCCTCTAGGAACTTAAGCATGTCCTTGCCGGCGAGGAAGACCGGCTTCAGCGCCTGCTTCTCCATGTACTCCTTGTATTCCGAGGTCCGCGTCAGCTTGCTGAACAGATCGACATAGAAAGCGGTCTGCTCGGGCGTCACCTTGCCGGGCAGGAACATGGCGCGCAGCATCAGGTACTGCACGTCGACGCCCTGATCCTTGCAGGTCGGGATGTCATTCCATGACATGCTGTCGGTGACTTTGGTCCTGTACTGCATGCGCTCCTTGTCGAACACGCAGAGCGGGCGCACCTGGCCGGCGCGCCAGACTTCGAGATTCTCCGACGGATTGTTGACGTTCGATTGAGTATGGTTGCCGACGAGCTGGGTTGCCGCCTCGCCGCCCGACTTGTACGGCAGGTAGGCGAACTTGGCGCCGGTCTTCTTCTCCAGGAAGACGGTGAGGACGTGATCCTCGCGCTTAGAGCCGGTGCCGCCCATCTTGAAGGGCGGGTTCGCCGTCTTGGCGGCGTCGGCGAACTCCTTCACCGTCTTGTAGGGGAGCTGCGCGTTCGTCCACAGGACGAATTGGTCGAGCGCGATGACGGAAACCGGCGTCAGCTCGCGCCAGTTGAACGGGATCTTGGCCGACAGGGGCAGCATGTAGATGAGCGAATAGGCGATCAGCGTCCTGTGAGGGTCGCCGGCGCTGCTCTTCATGTACATCAGCGCCTCCGCGCCCGAGGCGCCGCCCTTGAGCGAGACGACCATCGGCTGCTTCATCAGGTTGTTCTTCTGGATGGCGGCCTGCATCATCCTCGCCATCTGGTCTGATGCCCCGCCGGCGCCGGCGGCAACCACGATCTCTACCGGTTTGCTCGGCTCCCATGCGAACGCCGGAGCCGTGGTCAGCGCGAGCGCGGCAAGCGCGCTCGCAAGGAAGCCAATTTGTCTGCTCATATCATTTCTCCCTTTGATTTCCCACCGCTTGCTTAAGCGGCTCGGCGCGCCGGTGCCTTGGCGCAGTCCGAAAGATATTCCATCGCCGCGCGAACCCCTTCCCGCTTTACCGGAACCCTGGCAAGCGTCAGGCCCATTTCCACGCCGGCCAGCGTGCCCATCAGGGCGAGGTCGTTGAAGTCGCCGAGATGCCCGATGCGGAACACCTTGCTCGCGAGCTTGCCCAGGCCGGTGCCGAGCGACATGTCGAAGGCCTCGAGAATGATCTTGCGCACGTGGTCCGCGTCGTGGCCGGCGGGTACCAGCACTGCCGTGAGCGAAGCGGAGTACTCGCGCGGATCGAGCGCAAGCACTTCCAGGCCCCAGGCGCGCACCGCGCGGCGCGTCGCCTCCGCATGGCGCTGGTGGCGCGCGAAGACCGCATCGAGGCCCTCTTCATCGAGCAGCATGGTGAGCGATTCGCGCAGGCCGTAGAGCAGGTTGGTCGCCGGCGTATAGGGGAAATAGCCGGTCTTGCCGTTGGCGATCATTTCGTCCCAGGCCCAGTAGCTGCGCGGCAGGCGTGCGGATCTGGAGGCGGCCAGCGCCTTGGGCGAGATGCAGTTGAACGACAGCCCCGGCGGCAGCATCAGCCCCTTCTGCGAGCCGGCTACCGTGACATCGACGTCCCACTCGTCATGCCGGTAGTCGATCGAAGCGAGCGACGAAATGGTGTCGACCATGTAGAGGGCCGGATGGCCGGCGGCATCGATGGCGCGGCGCACGTCGCCGATGCGGGATGTAACCCCGGTCGAGGTTTCGTTGTGCACCACGCATACCGCCTTGACGCGCTTCCCGGGGTCGGCGCGCAGGCGCTTCTCGATCGCATCAGGATCGGCGCCGTGGCGCCAGTCGGTCGGCAGGAATTCGACCTCCAGGCCGAGCTTCGCCGCCATCTTCTGCCACAGGGTGGCGAAGTGGCCCGTTTCGGCCATCAACACGCGATCGCCGGGAGACAGGCTGTTCACCAGGGCGGCTTCCCACGCGCCGGTGCCGGAGGCGGGGTAGATCACTACTTCGCCCTTGGTGCTCTTGAAAATGCGCTTCATCCCCGAGAGCACGCCCTTGCCGAGATCGGCGAACTCAGGACCGCGATGGTCCATCGTCGGGAAGTCGATTGCGCGTAAAACGCGATCCGGAACGTTGGTCGGACCAGGGATCTGGAGGAAGTGACGGCCGGCGGTTCGGGGCATGCGGTATTCTACCTTTGGCCCCATGAACGCCCCCTCCATCCCCCTGCGCCTCGTCAAGCCGGGCGCCGCCGATTCGTCGCTCGCGGCCCGCCTGCGCAAGGAGATCGAGGGCGAAGTGATGTTCGACGCAGCGAGCCGCGGGCGCTACTCGACCGACGCATCGATCTATCAGGTCGAGCCCCTGGGAGTGGTCGTGCCGCGTACCGAGGAGGCGGCGCGGACCGCGCTGGCCATTGCCCTCGAAGCCGGCGTGCCGGTGCTGCCGCGCGGCGCGGGGACGTCGCAATGCGGCCAGGCCGTCGGTGAGGCACTGGTCATCGACCACACGAAATACCTGAACCAGATCCTGGAGGTGAACACCGACGCGGCAGCCGCCGTCGTCCAGCCCGGGGTGGTCCTCGACGCGTTGAATGCCGTTCTGCGGCCGCAACAGCTGTGGTTCCCGGTCGACGTTTCGACGAGCGCCCAGGCGACGATCGGCGGCATGGCGGGCAACAACTCCTGCGGCTCGCGCTCGATCGCCTACGGCAACATGGTGCATAACGTGCTCGCCATCGACGCCGTGACGCCGGCGGGCGAGCGCTGGCGCTTCGGGCCAATGAGCGAGATCGCCGGTTCGCCTGCCTACCAGGATTTTGTGAAACGGCTAAAAGCCCTTTACGCCCGCGAAAAGGACGAGATCGAAGCGCGGTTCCCGAAGCTGCTGCGCAAGGTCGCGGGATACAACCTGGATCATCTCGGTCCGCCGCACGCGAATGCCGCGCACCTGCTGGTCGGCTCGGAAGGCACCCTCGCGTATTCCGAGCGCCTGCATCTCAAGCTCTCGTCGATCCCGCCGGCGCGCACTCTCGGGGTCTGCCACTTCCAGAAGTTCTACACCGCCATGGACATGACGCGGCACATCGTGCCGCTAGGTCCCTCGGCAGTAGAGCTCGTGGACCGCACGATGATCGGCCTGGCGCGCGACATCCCGGCCTTCAGGAAGACCGTGGATGCGCTCATCAAGGGCGACCCGGAGGCGATCCTGCTGGTCGAGTTTTCCGGCGAGGACGCCGCCGTGCAGCTTTCCAGATTGAAGCAGCTGACCCGGCTGATGGGCGATCTCGGTTTACCCGGCAGCGTGGTGGAGATCGCGGACGCACTGCAGCAAAAGGCGCTGTGGGAGGTCCGCAAGGCCGGGCTGAACATCATGATGTCGATGAAGGGCGACGGCAAGCCGGTGTCTTTCATCGAGGACTGCGCCGTGCCGCTCGAGCACCTCGCGGAGTACACCGAGCGCCTGACGCGCGTGTTCGAGAAGCACGGCACGCGCGGCACCTGGTATGCGCACGCCTCGGTCGGCACCCTGCACGTGCGGCCGGTGCTCGACATGCGGCGCGACGGCGCCGAGAAAATGCGCGCCATCGCCGAGGAGGCGTGCGCCATGGTGAAGGAGTTCAAGGGCGCGTACTCGGGCGAGCATGGCGATGGCCTGGTGCGCTCGGAGTGGATCGCGCCGTTCTTCGGCCCGCGCCTCACAGCGTGCCTGGGCGAGATCAAGACCTGGCTCGACCCGCGCGGCCTGATGAACCCGGGAAAGATCGTCAGCCCCTCTCGCATGGACGACAAGTCGCTGTTTCGCTTCAAGCCGGGCTACCGGACGGACGTACCGCCCACGGCCCTCGACTGGAGCGAGTGGGGCGGGTACGACAAAGCGGTGGAGATGTGCAACAACAACGGGCATTGCCGCAAGTTCGACGCCGGCACCATGTGCCCGTCATTTCGCGTCACGGGAGACGAGATGCATCTGACGCGCGGCCGTGCCAACACGCTTCGCCTGGCGCTTTCGGGTCAACTGGGCGATGAGGGGGAAGCAGCGGTCAAAAGCGCGCTCGATCTGTGCGTCTCGTGCAAGGGCTGCAAGCGCGAGTGCCCGACCGGCGTCGATATGGCGCGCATGAAGATCGAGTTTCTGGCCGGCTATCGCCGCCGCCACGGCCTGACGACGCGCGAGCGGATGGTCGCTTACTTGCCGCGCTATGCGCCCTGGGCGGGGCGCATGGCGCCGCTTGCCAATTCTGCGTCCGCGCTTCTGAAATCGGCGCTCGGGTTCGCGGCAAAGCGCGCGCTGCCGAAGTGGCGCAGGGATTACTTCGCCGATCGCACCCGGCCAGACAGAGGGGGAGGCCGCGAGGTCGCCATCTTCGTCGACACGTTCAACCGCTGGTTCGAGCCGCACAATGTGCGCGCCGCGATTCGAGTGCTGCAGGCCGCCGGGTATCGCGTGCACGCGGCGCAGCCCCTGACGCCCGGCCGTCCCCTGTGCTGCGGGCGGACGTTCCTCTCGGCCGGGCTGGTCGAGCAAGCCAAGGCAGAGGCGCGTCGCACGCTGCAGGCGCTCAAACCCTGGGTCGACCGCGGCGCGGCGGTCATCGGGCTCGAGCCCGCGTGCCTGCTCAGCTTCCGCGACGAGTTCTGCGCCATGCTTCCGGGCAGCGAAGTCCTCGCACGCCATTCGTTTCTGTTCGAGGAATTCATCGCCCGCGAGCTCGACGCGGGCCGTTTCTCTGCCAGCTTCACGCCGCTGGCGAAAAAGGCGCTGCTGCACGGCCATTGCCATCAGAAAGCGTTCGACGCCATGCCCGCGGTGATGCGGGTGCTGAAGCTGATCCCGGAGCTGAGGATCGAGGCGGTCGAATCGAGCTGTTGCGGCATGGCAGGCAGCTTCGGCTACGAGGCCGAGCACTACGCGGTCTCGATGAAGATGGCCGAGCTGAGCCTTCTGCCCGCAGTGAGAAATTCGAAAGATGCCCTGGTGGTCGCCGACGGCACGAGCTGCAGGCACCAGATCGCGGACGGTGCCGGTCGTGAAGCCTGGCACGTTGCGCGCGTGCTGGAACAGGCTCTGTAGGAGATCAGCTCGTCTCGGCCGCGCTGCGCGCGAATAGCCACACCCCAAGGGCGATCATCGGCAGCGACAGCCACTGGCCCATCGTCATGCCGAACGCGAGATAGCCGAGAAAGCTGTCGGGCTCCCGGCCGAACTCGGCGCTGAAGCGAAACACGCCGTAGCCGATGAGAAACAGCGCCGACACCTGGCCGCGCGGGCGCGGCCTGGCCGAGAACCACCAAAGCAGCACGAAGAGCGCGAGCCCCTCCAGCGCGAACTCGTAGAGCTGCGACGGGTGACGCGGCGCGTCGCCCGCGCCGCGAAACAGCATTCCCCACGGCAGGTCCGTGACGCGTCCGTAAAGCTCGCCATTGATGAAGTTCCCCAGCCTGCCTGCCGCGATGCCGAGCGGACAGAGCGGCGCGACGAAATCCATCAGCCGCAGGAAAGCCAGCTTGTGGCGGCGCGCCGCGAACGCCATGGCGAGGATCACGCCCAGCAGGCCGCCGTGGAAGGACATCCCGCCCTGCCACACCGCGAAGATCTCGAGCGGGTGCGCCAGGTAGTAGCCCGGCTTGTAGAACAGCACGTAGCCAAGCCGCCCGCCGAGGATCACGCCGAGAACCGCCATGAACAGCAAATCGTCGAACTGCTGCCGCGTCACCGGAGCCAGCCCTCTTGCGATTCGCCGCAGGCCCAGCCACCAGCCGGCGGCGAAGCCGACGAGGTACATGAGGCCGTACCAGCGCACGGCGAGCGGGCCGATGGAAATCGCCACCGGGTCGATATTGGGGTGGATCAGCATGGGCGGCCTCAGCGCGCGAGGCGTCGCGCCTGCGCCGCGAATTCGCGTCCTGCGGCGCCGAGCGCGCCGCGGCGCCAGGCAAGCCACAGGTCGAGCCGCGGATGCGGCTCGGCGATCTCGCGGTAGACCACCCCGCGCCGGCCGAGATTGGCGAGCGAGCCCGGCACGATCGCTATACCCAGCCCGCTCGACACCAGGCTTACTACGGTCTGCATCTGAATTGCCTCCTGGGCTATGTTGAGCGAAAAGCCCGCGCGCGCCGCAAGACCGGTCACGATATCGTACAGGCGGGGCGCGATCTCGCGCGGCACCATGACAAAGGCTTCGCCGGCAAGTGCGCTCACCCCAAGCCTACCGCGCCCGCCGGCGAGACGGTGGCGCGAAGGAAGCGCGGCCACGAAACGCTCGCGCTGCACGACTAGGTGCTCCAGCCCTGCGGCGCCGGAAACGGGCGGCAGGAGCAGGCCGAAATCCAGGTCGCCGGCTGCCAGCGCAGCCGCCTGCTCGGGCGAAAGCATCTCGCGCAGCGCGAGCGCAACGCCTGGCCGCGCTGCCTTGTAGGCCTTCAGCAGGCCGGGCAGCACGCCGTAGTCGGCAAGCGAGACGAAGCCGATCCGCAGCCGCCCACGCTCGCCGGCAGCCATGCCGTGGAGCTCCGCTACCGCGGTCTCGAGCTGTGCCGCGAGGCGGCGCGCCTCATCGAGAAAGCGCGCGCCCTCGGCGGTCAGCTCGACGCGCCGGCGGGTGCGCGCGAGCAGGGCGACGCCCAGCCGCTCCTCGAGCGCGCGGATGGCGCGTGACAGCGGCGGCTGCGAAATGTGCAGCGCCTCTGCGGCGCGGCCGAAATGCAGGCGCTCGGCAACCGCGATGAAATACCGCAGCTGGCGCAGATCCGGAAGATTCATACCAATAAGGTATTACAGAACCACCGCGATTGTATTGGATATTGGACCGGCGGGAGCGCAGAATCCCCGCGCACAGGAGGAAATCATGACGTCCACGCCCCCCAACCGCCGCTCGAGGCTCATCACCCAGGGCATTGCGCGCTCGCCGAACCGGGCGATGCTGCGCGCCGTCGGCTTCGCCGACGGCGACTTCGACAAGCCGATCGTCGGCGTAGCCAGCGGCTACTCGACCATGAATCCCTGCAACGCCGGCATCCAGCCGCTCGTCGATCGCGCCGTGGCCGCCCTCGAGCAGGCCGGAGTCAAGCCGCAGGTGTTTGGCTTTCCCACCGTCACCGACGGGGTCGGCATGGGCACCGAGGGGATGAAATATTCTCTGGTGTCGCGAGAAGTGATCGCCGACTCGATCGAGACCGCGGTGAACGGGCAGCTTATGGACGGGGTCCTGTGTGTCGGCGGCTGCGACAAGAACATGCCGGGCAGCATGATGGCGATGGCGCGCATCAATGTGCCGGGCATGTTTGTCTACGCCGGAACGATCAAGCCGGGCTTCTGGAAAGGCCAGAAGCTGACCATCGTCAGCCCGTTCGAGGCGGTAGGCGCGTTCACTGCCGGCAAGATGTCGCGGGAGGACTTGGAGGGCATCGAAAAGAACGCCTGTCCCAGCGTTGGCGCCTGCGGCGGCCAGTACACCGCGAATACCATGAGCTCGTCGTTCGAGGCTCTGGGCATGAGCCTGCTCGGATCCTCGCAAATGGCCTCGCCCGATCCGGAGAAGGCGGACTCGGCCGCGCTCTCCGCCAACGTGCTGGCCGAGGCGGTGAAGAACAATCTGTGCCCTCGCGACATCATCACGCGCAGGTCCATCGAGAACGCAATCGCCATCGTCATGGCGACGGGCGGCTCGACCAATGCGGTGCTGCACTATCTCGCCATCGCGAGCGCCGCGGGCGTGAGATGGACGATCGATGATTTCGAGCGCGTGCGCAAGAAGGTCCCGGTGCTCTGCGCGCTCAAGCCCTCCGGCCCGTATGTCGCCACCGACTTTCATGCGGCGGGCGGCGTCCCCCAGGTGCTGAAGATGCTGCTCGAAGCAGGCCTGGTGCACGGCGAGTGCGTCACCATCACCGGCAGAACGCTCGCACAGGAGTTGAAGGACATACCCAGCACGCCGCGCGCAGACCAGGACGTGATCCGTGCCCTCGACAAGCCGCTCTATCGCCAGGGCCATCTCGCGATCCTGAAAGGCAACCTCGCGCCCGAGGGCTGTGTCGCCAAGATCACCGGCCTGAAGAAGACCGCGATCACCGGGCCGGCGCGGGTGTTCGATTCCGAGAACGCGTGCATGAAGGCGATCCTTGCCAAGCGCATCAAGCCGGGCGACGTGGTGGTGATCCGCTACGAAGGCCCGAAGGGGGGTCCGGGGATGCAGGAAATGCTCGCACCGACCTCGGCGCTCATCGGCCAGGGGCTGGGCGAGTCGGTCGGCCTGATCACCGATGGCCGCTTCTCCGGCGGCACCTGGGGAATGGTGGTCGGGCACGTCGCGCCCGAAGCCTATGTCGGCGGCACCATCGCCCTGGTGCGCGAGGGCGATTCGATCACCATCGACGCCAAGAAGCGCCTGATCCATCTCGACGTCTCCGCGAAGGAGCTGGCTGCGCGCCGCAAGAAGTGGAAGCCGCCGCAACCCAGCCATAGCAAGGGGCTGCTCGCCAAATACCGCAAGCTTGTTTCCACCGCCTCGGAAGGCGCTGTTACCGACGCGAACGTCTGATTAGAAGCGCGATCCGGGCAGTTTCAGGAATTCGATCTCTTCGGGCGTGCTGGCGCGCCCGAGCGCCGCGTTGCGGTGAGGAAAGCGCCCGAAACGCTGGATGATGTCGCGGTGTCGCAGAGCGTAGCGAGCGGCGTCCTCGGTTTCCGGAAACGCCGCGAGCGGGGCGGTGAGCTCGCACGCCTTCAGCTGGTCCTCGAGCGACTCGCTGTGCTCGAAGGGCAGGTAGGCGAACATGCGCTCGACCGGCAGCATGTTGCGATCGTATCCCCGGGTAATCGCGTGGCGCGCAGCCTCCAGCGCCAGCGCGTCGGCGGCAAACGCGCGCGCCGAGCCGCGGAAAAGCTGGCGCGGGAACTGGTCGAGCGCGATGATGCGCGCGAGGCAATCGGCGCGGCTCTCCAGCCATTCGCGCCCGGCGCCGGCAGCGAGTTCTTCGTAGAGCGGAAGAAAGCGCTTGCTCACCTCGGCGTCGAAGGACGGGTCCTTCTCGAACCAGCGCTTGTGCCGTCTGCCGTATTCCTCGCCTGCGCCGAACCAGAAGCGCAACACGCCTGACGGAAGGTGGTCGTTCATTGTCCCGGATGTTAAGCTGGCATTCGCCTTCAACCACAGTCGGGAGACACCAGGATGAACAGGACTCGCCGGTTTATTGCCAGCTTGCTCGTGGTTTCGATGACCGGGCTCGGGCTGCCGCCGCCTTCGCACGCCGCCATCGTGGGGACGGATGCCGCGCTCGCGGCCGCGCAACGCGACCGCGTCGCGACCCTGCTCGGTCGCGCGGACGTGCGTGCGCAGCTCGAGGCGCACGGCGTGCGCCCGGCCGACGTCCAGGCGCGGGTCGCCGCGCTGACCGACGAAGAAGTGGCGCAGCTCGCGGGCCAGCTCGACCGCCTGCCCGCCGGCGGCGAAGGCATCATCGGCGCGCTCGTGATCGTGTTCCTCGTGCTCCTCATCACCGACCTGCTGGGCCTGACCAAGGTCTTTCCCTTCACCCGCCCGGTGCGCTGACCCAGCGGCACGGGTTTTGCCCCGCAACATGGCGAACCGTCTCGCGAGCCAGACTTCCCCATACCTCCAGCAGCACGCCGCGAACCCGGTGGACTGGTATCCATGGGGCCCCGAGGCGCTCGAGCGCGCGCGGCGCGAAGACAAGCCGATCCTGCTCTCGGTCGGCTACTCGGCCTGCCACTGGTGCCACGTCATGGCGCACGAGAGCTTCGAGGACCCGGCAGTGGCGGCGGTGATGAACCGGCTGTTCGTCAACGTCAAGGTGGACCGCGAAGAGCGACCGGACCTCGATCAGATCTACCAGAGCGCGCACCAGATGCTCGCCCAGCGCCCGGGCGGCTGGCCGCTCACCATGTTCCTGTCGCCCGACGGCACGCCGTTTTTCGGCGGCACTTACTTTCCCAGGGCAGCGCGCTTCGGGCTGCCGGGGTTTCCCGAGCTGTGCGAGCGCATCGCCGCGCTCTGGCGTGACAAGCAGCCGGACATCGCTCGCCAGAACAGCGAAGTGCAGAAGGCGCTCGCGCGCACGCTGCCGCGGCGCCCTTCGCGCCGCCCCGAGCTGTCGCGCGATTTGCTGCGCGCGGTGCTCGACAGCCTGCGCGCCAGTTTCGACCCCCGCTTCGGCGGCTTCGGCGCCGCGCCGAAATTTCCGCACCCTACCGATCTCGAGTTGTGCCTGCGCAAGGGCGAGACCGACATCGCGCACACCACGCTCAAGCGCATGTGCGAAGGCGGCATCTACGACCAGCTCGGGGGCGGCTTCAGCCGCTACAGCGTCGACGCGCAGTGGATGATTCCGCACTTCGAGAAGATGCTCTACGACAACGGGCCGCTCCTCTCGCTGCTCGCCGACGCCTGGCTGGTCACGGGCGAGCGGCTGTACGCGCGCTGCGCCGAGGAGACTGCCGGCTGGATCATGCGCGAGATGCAGTCGCCCGAGGGCGGTTACTACTCCTCGCTCGACGCCGACAGCGAGCACGAGGAGGGCAAGTTCTACGTCTGGAGCCGCGACGAAGCGCAAGCGGCGCTGACTGGCGAGGAGTACGCGGTGCTGTCGCCTCATTTCGGCCTGGACCAGCCGCCGAACTTCGAGAACCGGCACTGGCATCTGCATGTCGCGCGCCCCGTCGAGCCGGGCAAGGAAGGAATTCTCGAAAGGGCAAAGCAGAAGCTGTTCGCGGCGCGCGCGAAGCGCGTGCGCCCGGGGCGCGACGAGAAGGTGCTGGTGTCGTGGAACGCGCTGGCGATCCGCGGCATGGCGCACGCCGGACGCGTGCTCGGCCGCGAGCCGTGGATCGCCTCGGCGCGACGCGCGCTCGAGTTCATCCGCAGCCGCATGTGGCGCGACGGCAGGCTGCTCGCCACCAGCAAGGACGGGCACGCGCATCTTGCCGCCTACCTCGACGATTACGCGTACCTCATGGCGGCATTGATCGAGCTGCTGCAAGGCGAGTTCTCGCTGCAGGACCTGGAATTTGCCGAGCAGCTTGCCGAAGTCCTGCTCGCGCAGTTCGAGGACGCCGAAGGCGGCGGCTTTTTCTTCACCGCGCGCGACCACGAAGCGCTGATTCACCGTCCGAAGCCGGGCTACGACAACGCCACGCCCTCCGGCAATGCGGTCGCTGCCTGGGGGCTCGGCCGGCTGGCGGGGCTGACCGGCGAGCAGCGCTACGCTGCCGCCGCGGAGCGCACGCTCGAGCTGTTCTACCCGATGATGCGCGACTCCCCGGCGGGCTACGGCGCGATGACGATTGCGCTGGATGAGCACCTGCAGCCCCCCGGCGTCCTGGTGCTGCGCGGCAAGCCGGAACCGCTGGCAGGCTGGCAGGCCGAGCTGGCGCGCGAGTTCCTGCCGGACACCACCGTATTGGCGATTGCGGACAGCATGTCAGGCCTGCCCCCTGCCCTGGACAAGCCGGCCCGGCCGGAGCCGGTCAACGGCTGGCTGTGCCGGGGCGTTAATTGCCTGCTGCCCATCAGCGATCTTGTAGACTTGCGAAAGACACTCAGGGAGAAGCCATGAAACGTGCCGCATTCCTGCTTGGCGTCGCGACGCTGGTTGCCGCGCTGCCGGGGCGGGCGAACGAGGAGCTTGCCAGGAAGTATGGCTGCCTTGCCTGTCACACCTTGGACAAGAAGCTGGTCGGTCCCTCCTACAAGGAGGTTGCCGCCAAATACCGTGGCGACAAGGCGGCCGAAGCCAAGCTGACGGACAAAGTGAAAAAAGGCGGCCAGGGGGTGTGGGGGCAGGTTCCGATGCCGCCCAACTCCAGCGTTCCTGATGCCGACCTCAGGGCCCTGGTGAAGTGGATCCTTTCCCAGTAGGCTGACTGGCCGTTGCGCCGGCGCAACGGCGAGCTTGCTCGTAAATCCCCGTAGCAAGTAGAGTTCGCCCACGGCGATTCGGCCGTTCGCGGCCGATCCCAAACGAATAACTACCAACGAAAGGGAAAAATCATGAAGCTGCAAAGAAAGCTGCTAGCGGCTGCGGTTGCTTCAGCCTGCGCGCTGCCGGCGGCGGCGCTGGCGCAGGTGCCGTCCTGGATCCAGATTTACGGCCGGGCCAACGTGAGCTATGAGCGCATCACGACCGAGAACAGCAGCAACACGGCGGCACTACCAGCCGGACAACCGAACCAGAGTAACTGGGACCTGGTCGACAACAGCTCTCGTATAGGCATTCGCGGCAACAAGGACCTGGGTGGCGGCCTGACGGGGCTGTTCCAGATGGAGAGCCGGGTCAGGCTGGACGAAGGCTTCGGCCAGTTAACGAGCCGCGACAGCTACGCCGGCCTGGCAGGCGGCTTCGGCACCGTTCGCCTGGGCCGCACCATCGGCCCGGTGTACTACGCCACCTACGACTACATCAGCATGCACAACCACGACACGGGCACGTCTTCGGATGCCCTGCTTGCCCCCACGGTGACCGGCAAACAGGGCTTCATGAACAACACGGTCTGGTACACCAGCCCGAAGATCGGCCGCGCGTTCACCGTGGACGTGGCGTATTCGCTGCTCGGCGTACAACGGGTTGTCAGCGACTCGCAGCCGCACTACCTGGGTGTTGTCGGCTCGTACGACCAGGGGCCTTTGCACGCCGCGGCGTCGTACGCCAACACGAAGAACACGGTTAATCTCGGTGGTGGTACCGCTGACGATGACAAGGCCTATACCATCGGCGGCTTGTATGACTTCAAGACGTTCGTCGTCGGCGCGTTGATCGAGAGTGCGAAAACCAAGGTCCTCACCGGCGGCGACGCATCGCGCAATTACGTTCGCGTTTCCGGCATGATGCCCGTAGGCAAGCACGAGTTCCATGTCAACTTCGGCACGGTCAATCACGGGATCGGCAGCAGCGCGAGCAACGACGGCGCCAAGCAGTGGACGCTCGGCTACAACTACAACATCACGAAGGAAACCAAGATCTACGGCTTTTATACCAAGGTCGACAATGACAGCAACGGCACCTACGGTGCCGGCAACTTCTCTACCGTCAACCAGGTCGTCGCCGTCCCTGGCCTAGATATTTCGTCCATCGCAATAGGCGTGCGCCACAACTTCTGACCGCCCGCCACGCAGGCACCCGGCCGCGTCCCTTTCCGCTAGGGATCGCGGCCGGTGAACGGCCCGCGGTCGCGGTTTCTTTCGGTTTCGTCAAGTGCGGCGCAGACCTTGCACAGGCGCTCGTTCATCCGGGGGCGATCCTTCTTCTCCGCAATTTGGCGCGGTATGATATCGGCCCCCAAAGACGCGAATACCCCAGGGAGAGGAGAACCCATGAATGACATGAAGCTCGGCATTACCCTTATTGCTGCCGCCGTGGCGCTCGCCGGCTGCGGCGAGCAGAAACCCGCCGCCAAGGCCGAGGCAAAGCCCGCGGCTGCCGCACCTAGCGTGCTGGAAGTGAAGATCGGCCACGTCGGGCCGCTCACCGGCGGCATCGCCCATCTCGGCAAGGACAACGAGAACGGCGCGCGCCTCGCGGTCGAGGAGGCGAACGCGGCCAGGACCAGGATCGACGGCAAGGAAGTGAAGTTCACGTTCCTCGCCGAGGACGACCAGGCCGATCCGAAGACCGGCACCACGGTGGCCCAGAAACTGGTGGATGCCAAGGTGGCAGGGGTCGTCGGCCACCTGAACTCGGGGACTTCGATTCCAGCTTCGCCGATCTACGCGCAGGCAGGCATCCCGGTGATTTCCGGCTCGGCCACCAATCCGAAGCTCACCGAGCAGGGCTTCAAGTCGCAGTTCCGCGTCGTCGGGCGCGACGACCAGCAGGGCCCGGCGATCGCCAGCTATCTGGCGACGACCAAGAAGCCGAAGCTGGTGGCGGTGATCGACGACGCCACCGCCTACGGCGAGGGTATCGCCAACGAGGTGGAGAAGACGCTCAAGGCGGCGAACATCAAGGTGCTGCCGCGCGAGAAAGGCACCGACAAGACCACCGACTGGAAGGCGGTGCTCACCAAGCTGCGCGGGCGCCGCCCCGACGCGGTGTTCTACGGCGGCATGGACGCGACCGGCGGGCCGCTGCTCAAGCAGGGCCGCGAGCTCGGCATCAAGGCCGTCTTCTCCTTTGGCGACGGCGCCTGCACCGACGAGATGACCAAGCTCGCCGGGCCGGCCGCCGAGGGGCTGCTGTGCTCGCAGGCGGGCATTCCGCCGCAGGCAGCCGACAAGAGATTCCTCGAGGCCTACAAGAAGAGGTTCAACGTGGACCCGATCCTGTACGCGCCGTTCACCTATGACGCCGCGAAGCTGCTGATCGCGGCCATGCAGAAGGCCAACTCCGCCGATCCCAAGCGCTACCTGCCCGAGCTGCAGAAGATCGACTTCACCGGCGCTACCGGCAAGATCGCCTTCGACGGGAAGGGCGACCGCAAGGACGCCGAGATGACCATCTTCACCATGCAGGGCGGCAAGCTCGGCCCGATCGCCATCGTGAAGGGCGGCAAGACCATGACCTACGAGGAGTTCATCAAGGGTATGAAGTAGCGGCTTTCAGCAAGGAAGTCGGGCAAACGGCACCTGTAGGGTGCCGTTTGCGTTTCTGCTAGGCTTCCAGCCGGCGTGGATACCTTCCTGCAGCAGCTGGTAAACGGGCTCACTGCGGGAAGCGTTTACGCCGTGGTCGCGCTCGGCTACACCATGGTGTACGGCATCATCCAGCTGATCAACTTTGCCCATGGCGAAGTGGTCATGATTGGCGCCATGGTGGCTTTCACCGTGATCAACGCGCTCGCGCCGGGGGGGCTGCCGCCGCTCGTCGTGGTGCTTGTCGGCACCGCGTGCGCAATCCCGGTATGCATGCTGGTCGGCTACTCGATGGAGCGGCTCGCGTACCGGCCGCTGCGCGGCGCGCCGCGCCTGGCGCCGCTCATCACCGCGATCGGCGTATCGATCCTCCTGCAGCACCTGGCGATGCTGGTGTGGAGCCGCAACGTGCTGGCGTTCCCGCAGATCATCCAGAACACGACCTATACGCTCGCCGGCGCATCGATCACGAGCGTGCAGATCGCCATCATCGCGGTATGCATAGCCCTGATGGGCGGGCTCGCGCTGCTCGTATACCGCACGCAGCTCGGCACCGCGATGCGCGCTACTGCGCAAAACCCGCACGTCGCGGGGCTGATGGGGGTCGACGTCAACCGCGTCATCGCTGCTACCTTCGTCATCGGCGCCGCGCTCGGCGCCGTCGCCGGCGTGCTGTACGGCACCTATTACGGCGTCGCCCAGTACACCATGGGCTCGATCCTCGGCCTGAAAGCTTTTTCCGCCGCGGTGCTCGGCGGCATCGGCAACATCCCGGGAGCCATGCTCGGCGGCGTGCTGCTCGGCCTGGTCGAAGCACTCGGCGCCGGCTACATCGGCGATCTGTCGGACCTGTGCGCCTACGGCTGGATCGCCGACTTGATGGGCGAGCAGTGCGATGGCGGGCACTTCATCCTGTTCGGCTCGAACTACCAGGACGTGTTCGCGTTTCTCGTCCTCATCGTGGTGCTGGTGTTCCGCCCCTCGGGCCTGCTCGGCGAGCGCGTCGGAGACCGCGCATGAAGTTTCCGGCAAAGGTCTGGATCGGCACCGCGCTCGTTGCAGCGACTCTGATCGCGCTGCCGTTCGCGCTAGCCTATGCGGGCACCGCGTGGGTGCGGATCGCCAATTTCGCCATCCTTTACATCCTGCTCGCGCTCGGCCTGAACATCGTCGTCGGCTTCGCCGGGCTGCTCGATCTGGGCTACATCGCCTTCTACGCGGTGGGGGCGTACGCCTACGCGCTGCTCGCCAGCCCGCATTTCGATCTTCATCTGCCCTTCTGGGTGATCCTGCCGATCGGCGCAGCGCTCGCCGCGTTTTTCGGCCTGCTGCTCGGGGCGCCGACGCTCAAGCTGCGCGGCGACTACCTCGCCATCGTCACCCTCGGCTTCGGCGAGATCGTGCGCATTTTCCTCAACAACCTGTCGCGGCCGGTCAACATCACCAACGGCCCGCAAGGCGTCGCCGGCATCGATCCGTTCCGCATCGACGGCTTCGATTTCGCGCAATACCAGACGCTCCTCGGACTCCAGTTCAGTGGACCGATCAAGTACTACTACCTGCTGCTTGCCGTGGTCATCGCCGTGATCGTGATCAACCTCCGGCTGCAGAACTCGCGCATCGGCCGCGCCTGGGAAGCGATCCGCGAGGACGAGATCGCCGCCAGCGCCATGGGAATCAACACGCGCAATGTGAAGCTGCTCGCGTTCGCGATGGGCGCGAGCTTCGGCGGGCTGGCAGGCGGCATGTTTTCCGCCATGCAGGCCTTCATCTCGCCGGAGAGCTTCGTGCTGGTCGAGTCGATCATGGTGGTCTCGATGGTCGTGCTGGGCGGCATGGGCAACGTCTGGGGCGTGATCCTCGGGGCACTGCTGCTGTCGTTCGTGCCCGAGATCCTGCGCTGGACCGTGGAGCCGCTGCAGGACGCACTGTTCGGGCGCCAGCTGATCGATCCCGAGGTGATCCGCATGCTGATTTTCGGCCTGGCGCTGGTGCTGGTGATGCTGTTCCGCCCGGCGGGTCTGCTGCCCTCGGCGGTCAGGAAGCGCGAACTCATGGGGCAGGCCGCGTGACGCTTCTGCAGGCCGACCGCGTCACCAAGCGCTTCGGCGGCTTGCAGGCGCTTTCCGAGGTCTCGTTTTCCATCCGCGGCGGCGAAATTTTCGGGTTGATCGGTCCGAACGGCGCCGGCAAGACCACGCTCTTCAACGTGCTGACGGGGCTTTACGCGCCAGACGCCGGCGCGTTCCTGTTCGACGGGCGCGACCTGACCGGCCTGAAGCCTCACCAGGTAGCCGCCGCAGGCATTGCGCGCACGTTCCAGAACATCCGCCTGTTCGCCAACCTGTCGGCGCTCGAGAACGTGATGATCGGCCGTCACCTGCGCAGCCATGCCGGCGTCGTCGGCGCAGTGCTCAGAGACAGAAAGACGGTACAAGAAGAAGAACAGATCGAAACGCGCGCGGCCGAGCTGCTCGACTATGTCGGGATCCGCGGCCGCGCCAACGACCCCGCGGGCAGCCTGCCGTACGGCGACCAGCGACGCCTCGAGATCGCGCGCGCTCTCGCCACCGAGCCGAAGCTGCTTGCGCTCGACGAGCCGGCCGCCGGCATGAACGCAGCGGAATCGCTTGCCTTGCGCAAGCTCATTCAGGCAGTCCGAAGTAACGGCGTCACCGTGCTGCTCATCGAGCATGACGTGCGCCTGGTGATGAAGGTCTGCGACCGCGTGCTGGTGCTGGATTACGGAGAAAAGATCGCTGAGGGCCCGCCTGCGCAGGTGCAGCGCGACCCCAAGGTCATCGAAGCCTATCTGGGGACGCAGAGTGCTGCTTGAGGCGAGGGGGCTGGAGGTCCATTACGGCGGCATTCGGGCTGTCAAGGGAATCGATTTGGCGGTGGACGAGGGGGAGCTGGTGTGCCTGATCGGCGCCAACGGCGCCGGCAAGACCTCGACCCTGAAAGCGATCTGCCGGCTGATCCCGTCGCGCGCCGGCATGCTGCGCTATCGCGGGGAAGACATCGCGACCTCGCCGGTGCACGCGCTGCCGCGCAAGGGGCTGGTCATGGTGCCAGAGGGCCGCGGCATCTTCCGCCAGCTCACCGTGGAAGAGAACCTCGCTATCGGCGCCTACGCGCTCGGCGGCGGCGACCCGGAGCCCCAGTATGCGAGCTTTCCGCGGCTGAGGGAGCGCCGCAAGCAGGTCGCCGGCACGCTTTCAGGCGGCGAGCAGCAGATGCTCGCCATTGCGCGCGCGCTGATGACGCGGCCGAAGCTGCTCCTGCTGGACGAGCCGTCGATGGGCCTCGCGCCACTCATGGTGGCGAAGATCTTCGAGATCGTGCGCGAGATCGCGCGCCAGGGCGTGACGATCCTGCTGGTGGAGCAGAACGCGCGGCTCGCGCTGGAGCTCGCTCGCCGCGGCTACGTCATGGAGTCGGGTGCGATTACGCTCACCGGCACGGCCGGCGACTTGCTGCATGACTCCAAGGTGCGCGAGGCCTACTTGGGCGAAGGCGTCGCGTGACGCTGCGCACCTGATTTCTCGCGTTGTCCTGTTTTTGTCGCGTTGTCTGATCTTGTCGCGCGCTCACGACAGCGCGATCGTTCGCGCCGGAGAAATCCTTCCTTGTCGTATTTTTTTTCTGACGCCGATAATCGAAGCAACGTCGGGAAAGAAAACGACGCGTAGCCAGTAACACGTTTTCTCCACCCAGGGCACTGGGATTTCCATCAGCGCCCACGGTGCTGCCAGTCTGGGGGAAGGGAGAATCCTGTGAAAACCAGGTTTGCGCTACCGTTGGTGCTGGCCGCCGCAGCTGCTGTTTCCTTTCTGCTCCAAGTAGAAACCGCGTCGTCGCTCGATCCGGTGGCCAGCGATCCCGGAGTGCGCTTCGGCACCCCGGACGCCGGTGATCCGATCGCGGGGCTCACCGCGGCCGAGCTCGGGTTCTTCGAGCGGGGCAAAACGGAGTTCGAAGAAGCCGATGGCACCGACGAGGGCCTCGGGCCGACGATGAACCTCGACAGTTGCGCCGGCTGCCATGCGCAGCCGGCAAGCGGCGGCACGAGTCCGTTCACCAATCCCCAGGTCGCGTTCGCCAACGCGAACGGCGCGACCAACCGCATTCCAGCATTCATCCAGGCGGACGGGCCGGTGCGCGAGGCGAGGTTCGTCAGGAACCCGGACGGAACGCGCGACGGCGGAGTCCACGCCCTGTTCACGGTTGCCGGCCGCGCGGATGCGCCGGGATGCGCGCTGGAGCAGCCCGACTTCGACGCGCAGCTCGCGCTCGGCAACGTGATCTTCCGGATTCCGACTCCGGTGTTTGGCGCTGGCCTGATCGAGCAGATCCCGGACAGGGTGATTCTCGCGAACCAGGCGAGCAACGCAATACTGAAGGGCGCGCTCGGCATCTCCGGGCGGACGAACCGCAACGGCAACGACGGCACGATCGCGCGCTTCGGGTGGAAGGCGCAGAACAAGTCCCTACTGGTGTTCTCCGGCGAGGCGTACAACGTCGAGATGGGAATCACCAACGAGCTGTTCCAGACCGAGCGCGACGAGACTGCAGCGTGCCAGTTCACGCGGGTCCCCAATAACGTAACCAACGTCGATGCCGCGACGCCGCTGGAGGCGATCAGCGCGATCGAGAGGTTCGCCTTCTACCAGCGCTTCCTCGCTGCGCCGACACCTTCCCCCGACACGCCGGGAGGCGCCACCTCCATTGCGAGCGGCAGGAGCCTGTTCGTGTACGTCGGTTGCGCGCTATGCCACACCCCCGCGCTCCATACCGGCCGCTCCAGCGTCGCGGCGCTCCGGCATCAGCAGGCCAACTTGTTCTCTGACCTGCTGCTGCACGACATGGGCGTGGGGCTGGCCGACGGCATCTCGCAGGGACAGGCCGGCCCGAGGGAATTCCGCACCGCACCGCTGTGGGGACTGGGGAAGCGCACTTTCTTCCTGCATGATGGGCGGACTTCCGATCTCGCGGTAGCGATCCAGGCGCACCGCAGCTTTGGCTCCGAAGCGAATGCGGTGGTGAGAAACTACAGCTACCTCTGGGAGAGCCAGAAGCAGGATATGTACAACTTCCTGCGCTCGCTGTAGCGCGCACTATCCCGTCGACCATGACCGGGACGCCGCAGGCATAGACGGGCGCCGCCCTTCCTCGACCTCGAACTGGTGACCGCTCGGCTGCAGCGTGACCCGGCGTGTGCTCAATGCATCCTCGCTAAAATAGATCCATGAAGCGCCTGATGATCGCGGGCTTTTATTCTTTCACCTGTGAGGTACGAGCATGCTCTTGGTGTTGACTAACCTGCCCGAGCGGGCCGCCGCCGAGCGGCTCGCCGACCTGCTGGTCGAAAAGCGGCTCGCCGCCTGCGTCAACATCCTCGCGCCGTGCCGCTCGGTATATCGCTGGCAGGGCGCGGTGCGGCACGACGAGGAGCATCCGCTGCTCATCAAGACGACGGCCGAGCGCTATCCGGCGCTCGAGCAGGCGCTGCGCGCCGGGCATCCGTATGAACTCCCGGAGATCATCGCGGTCCCAATCGAACGCGGCCTGCCTGCATATCTGCAGTGGGTGGCTGCGGAAACCAAGACGTGAACCGACTTTTCTCGACGCTTGTCGTATTGCTGCTTTGCACGCCGGCAGCGGCGCAACTGAAGCTGGGAGGCAATACTGACAACCTGCTCGAGCCCGAAGAGGCGTTCCGCTTTGACGCCCGCGCGCTGGACGCATCGACGATTGAAGTGCATTTCGCGATCGCCGACGGCTATTACCTGTACCGCGACCGGTTCCGTTTCAGCGCCGAGGGAAACCGCGGCGTGCGCCTGGGTGCGCCACAGTTTCCTCGCGGCCTCAAGCACAAGGACGAGTTTTTCGGCGAAGTCGAGACCTATCGCAAGGAAGTGCGCATCCGCATCCCGCTGGAGGGCGACGGGCGCTTCGACCTGAAGGTCGTCTCACAGGGTTGCGCCGATGCCGGCGTGTGCTACGTGCCGATGGAGTCCAAGGCGTCGCTGCGCCTCGCTGGAAGCGGCGAAGCGGCGGCGCCGCGCTTCTCCGTCTATGCAAGCGATATCGAGATCGCGCGTTTGTTTGAAGGCAATTTCGCGATCGTCCTCGGCGGCTTTCTTCTTTTCGGGCTGCTTCTCACGTTCACGCCTTGCGTCCTCCCCATGATTCCGATCCTGTCCGGAATCATTGCCGGCGAAGGCGCGGAGCTGAACAAGCTGCGTGCGCTCGTGCTTTCGCTGTCCTACGTGCTGGGAATGGCGATCGCCTACGCTGCGGCGGGCGTCGCCGCAGCGTTCTCGGGCTCGCTGCTCGCTGCGGCGCTGCAAAACGCGTGGGTGCTCGGCAGCTTTGCGCTGGTCTTCGTGGTTCTCGCGCTGTCGATGTTCGGCTTCTACGACTTGCGCTTGCCGGGCTTTCTGCACCATCGGCTGCACCACGCCCACCGGCGCCTGCAAGGCGGACGCGTGGCGTCGGTTGCGGCCATGGGGGTGCTCTCCGCGGTGATCGTGAGCCCGTGTGTTGCGGCGCCGCTGGCCGGCGCGCTGCTCTATATCTCGCAGACGCGCGACGTGGCGCTCGGCGGCGCGGCGCTGTTCGCAATGGCGCTCGGCATGGGGGTACCGCTGGTCGTCGTCGGCATCTCCGAGGGGGCGCTACTTCCCAAGGCCGGAGCGTGGATGAGCGCAGTGAAGAAGTTCTTCGGGGTGCTGCTCCTCGCGGTGGCGCTCTGGATCGTCGCGCCGGTGATCCCGGCTGCAGTCCAGATGATCGCCTGGGCGGCGCTGCTCATCGGCTGCGGGATGTTCCTGCGCGCGATCGATCCGCTGCCGGCGGCGGCATCGGGCTGGTGGCGGCTCGGTAAAGGCGTCGGTGTCGTTGCGCTCGTCGCGGGCGTCGCGCTGCTGGTCGGCGCGCTCGCGGGAAGCCGCGATCCGCTGCGGCCGCTTGCCGGCCTCACGAGCAGCGGCCCCCCCACCGCGGCGCCGCTGCCGTGGATACGGGTTGCATCTCTGGGCGAGCTGGAGGAGCGGCTGCGCTCCGCCGGCAAGCCGGCGATGCTCGACTTCTATGCCGACTGGTGCGTGTCGTGCAAGGAGATGGAGGCGTACACGTTCTCGGATCCACGCGTGCGTGCCACTCTCGAGGGCGTGGTCCTTCTGCAAGCTGACGTCACCGCCAACAGTGAAGCCCACCGCGCGCTGCTCAGGCGCTTTGCGCTGTTCGGGCCGCCGGGAATCATCTTCTTCGATGCGCAGGGACGCGAGATCAAGGGCCTGCGGGTCATCGGCTACCAGGACGCCGAGCGCTTCCTGAGAACGCTTTCGGTCGTCACCGCACCGTGATCACTTCAGCGCCTTCGCGGCGTCCAGCGCGAAGTAAGTGAGGATGCCGTCGGCGCCGGCGCGCTTGAAGGCGAGCAGCGCCTCCATCACGCAGGATTCGGGAAGCCAGCCGTTGGCGATTGCAGCACGCAGCATCGAATACTCGCCCGACACCTGGTAAACGAAGGTCGGCGCCTTGAATTCGTCCTTCACGCGCCGCAGGATGTCGAGGTAGGGCAGGCCCGGCTTCACCATCACCATGTCGGCGCCCTCGGCGAGATCGAGCCCCACCTCCCATAGCGCCTCGTCGGAGTTGGCCGGATCCATCTGGTAGGTTTTCTTGTCGCCCTTGCCCAGGTTTTTCGCCGAGCCGACCGCGTCGCGAAACGGGCCATAGAACCCGGAGGCGTATTTCGCCGAGTACGCCATGATCTTTGTATGGAGATGGCCCGCTTTCTCCAGCGCGGCGCGGATGCGGCCGATGCGGCCGTCCATCATGTCCGAGGGCGCGACGATGTCGACTCCCGCTTCGGCCTGCGCCAGAGCCTGCTCGACGAGGACCTCGAGCGTGACATCGTTGAGGATGTAGCCGGTCTCGTCGATCACCCCGTCCTGGCCGTGCGAGGTATAAGGGTCAAGCGCGACGTCGGTCATGATGCCGAGCTCGGGGAAGCGCTTCTTCAGGGCGGCGACTGCGCGCGGCACCAGGCCTTTGGGATTCAGCGCTTCGCGGCCGTCGGCGGACTTCAGCCGCTGCTCGATCACCGGAAAGAGCGCAAGCACGGGGATGCGCAGCTTCAGGCACTGCTCGGCCAGCGGCAGCAGCTTGTCGACGGTCATGCGCTCGACGCCCGGCATGGAGGCCACTTTCTCAGCGCGGGATTTGCCGTCGAGCACGAACACCGGGTAAATCAGATCGTCGGCCGTGAGCACGTGTTCGCGCATCAGCCGGCGCGAAAACTCGTCGCGCCGCATGCGCCGCATGCGCACCCCGGGGAACTCGCCGTAGATCTTCATGCGGCTGATTTTTCTCGCGCTTTCACGCTGGGAACTTTTCGAGGCCGACGCGCATCTTACCTTCAGACGAGTTCATCGTCTCCCGCTTCTCCTCCCTGAGCGGGTGCCTTAATTCTCAAGGTTAAGGCGTTTCGCCCCCGGTTTATATCCCCTTTGCCGGGGGTCTTTTATTCCCGCGGCCTGCTTGCAGCCAGCCTGCAAGCAGGCCGCGACATTCGTCGACACCCTGTCGCGTGGCGCTCGAGAAGAGCCGGACTTCGGCCTGTATCAGAGAACCTACTTTCGTCAGGGTTGCTGCCTGCTGCGCGCGCGTCAGCTTGTCGGCCTTGGATAGCAGCACGAGCAGCGGGACATCCCCAAGCCACTCGATGAGCTGCAGATCGAGCGGCGTCAGCGGGTGGCGCGCGTCCATCACCACCACGACGGCGACGAGGGCACTGCGCGCGCGCAGGTAGGCGCCGACGAGACTTTCCCACTGTGCGCGCAGGGGCTGCGGCACGCGCGCGTAGCCGTAGCCGGGGAGATCGACCAGCCGGGCTGCTTCGCCGAGCTGGTAGAAGTTGATGGTTTGCGTGCGACCCGGCCGCTTGCTGGTGTAGGCGAGGCGCTTCCGGTCGAGCAGCGCATTGATAGCGCTCGACTTGCCTACATTCGAGCGGCCGGCAAACGCCACTTCCGGCGGCCCCTGCGGCGGCAGGTCCGCAGCGCGGCCCGCGGCCGCGAGGAACGCCGCTTGAGAGAACGTTTTCATGGCTGGCGGGAAATTCTAATAAAATCGGGCTGTTCTATCGGGGACCCCTAGCGATGATTCGTCTTCTGGCGCTCGGCGCCGGTTTCGCCGCTTGCTGTGCTGTTTCGGCGCTCGCGCAGCAGCCGCCCGTGAAACCCGAGCTGGCGCGAGGGCAGAGCATCGCGGCGCAAGTGTGCGCGGCGTGCCACGCCGCCGACGGCAACAGCACCGCGCCAGCCAACCCTAAGATCGCCGGCCAGTTCCCAGAATATCTGAACAAGCAACTGGGCGATTTCAAGCCGAAGGACGGCAAGAAGCCGGCGCGCGAAAGCCCGGTGATGACGGGCATGGTCGCCAATCTCTCGGCAGCCGACATGAAGAGCCTCGCCGCCTACTATGCCGCCCAGCAGCTCAGGCCCTCGGCCGCCGCCGACAAGGACCTGGTCGCCCTAGGGCAGAAGATATGGCGCGGCGGTAATCCGGCGAAAAACATACCGGCATGCTCCGGTTGCCACGGTCCGGCAGGCTCGGGCATTCCGGCGCAGTATCCACGGCTCGCCGGGCAGTACGCCGAGTATCTCGGTGCCCAGCTGAAGGCGTTTCGCGAGGCTACGCGCGCGAACGATACGAATGGCATCATGCGCGGCGTGGCCGCGCACATGAACGACCGCGAGATACGGGCGGTCTCCGAGTACGCCGCAGGACTGCGCTGATACCCGGAATAACCCGCGCAGGAATGCTGTTTATCGCGACGTGTCACCTTCCGAGGAGAGAGAACGATGAAGCGCAAGCTTGTAGCCGCAACCGTGGTCGCATCCGTCGGCGCCGCATGGCTCGTTGCCGCAGTGGCGCAGGTGAAGCCCGAAACTCTGGTGAAGCAGCGCCAGGCCGCGATGACGCTGCAGGGCAAGTACTTCGGCCCGCTCGCCGGCATGGCGCAGGGCAAGCTGCCCTATGACGCCAACATCGTCCAGCGCAATGCCGGCTACCTCGGTGTGCTCGACAAGATGCCTTGGGACGGCTTCGACCCGAGCACCAAGAATGTGACTGTGAAGACCGCCGCTCTGCCCGCAATCTGGAACGAGCCGGCCAAGTTCAAGGAGGCCCAGGAGCGGCTGCAGAGCGAAGTGTCCAGGCTCGCGGCCGTGAGCAAAGGCGGCGACGAAGGCGCGGTGAAGGCGCAGATCGGGGCGATCGGCAAGGCCTGCGGCAACTGCCACGATAACTTCCGCGAGAAGCAGTAGGCATCGCTTATTGGTTCTGTACAGCGCGCTGGCGCTGCTCGCCATCGCAGGAGGCGCGCTCGCACAGGACGCGAAGCGCGGCCTCTATGTTTCGAAGGCCGCCGGCTGCCTCGGCTGCCACACCGAGACGCGGCCGAACGCGCAGCCCTATGCCGGCGGGCGCGCGCTCGCGACCCCGTTCGGTACTTTCTTCGGCCCGAACATCACGCCGCATCCGCGCGCCGGGATCGGTCGCTGGAGCGAGCAGGATTTCATCCGGGCGATGCGCCTCGGCGTGCGGCCGGATGGCGCTCATTACTACCCTGCGCTCCCCTATGCCTCGTTCACCAAAATCACCGAGGCCGATCTCAAGGACCTGTGGGCTTACCTGCGCAGCCTGCCTTCCAGCAGCCGCGCCAGCCAGCCGCACGAGCTCAAGCTCTACGTCCGCTGGCGCTTTCCGCTGTGGGGCTGGAAGCTGCTGTTCTTCTCGCCGGGCCCCTTTGTGCCGGACCCCTCGCGCAATGCAAGCCTGAATCGCGGCGCCTATCTGGTGCAGGCGCTCGGTCATTGCGGGGAATGCCATACGCCGCGCAACTGGCTCGGCGCGCCGAAGAAGGACCGCTTCCTCGCCGGCGCGAAGCTGGGGGAGAAAACCAGGGCGCCGAACCTCACGCCGACGCGACTCAAGAAGCTGAGCGATGCCGAGCTCAAGGACATCCTGCGAACCGGCATGACCGCCGATGGGGACGTCCTCGCCGAGTCCATGGCTGAAGTGGTGCAGAACACCACCAGCCAGCTCGAGCCGCAGGACCTCGATGCGCTGATCGCCTATCTGCGCTCGCTGCCGGCCCTGCCGGAGGAGCCGCGCTGACGAAGTTTGGCAATCGGCGGCGTTTTTGATGGAATAGCGGCGGAGCCCCCCTGTTCCCTTCTATGAACGAAGCCGAGCGCCTGGTCGAGCTGATCCCGCGGTTGCGCCGCTATGCCCGAGCTCTCGTCGGCGACCGGGCCTCCGCTGACGACCTGGTGCAGGACACTCTCGAGCGTGCGTGGGCGAAGCTGCACCTCTACCGCCGCGGCACCGACCTGCGCGCCTGGCTGTTCACGGTGATGCACAACGTACATGTCAACAAAGTGCGCGCGACGCGCGTCACGGCCACGCTCGAGGACGAGCTCCCCGAGCTGGCGCAGCGCGCCTCGCAGGGCGACGCGCTGCTGGTGCGCGACCTCGATCGCGCCATCGCGCGGCTGCCGACCGAGCAGCGCTCGGTGCTGCTGCTCGTGACGCTCGAGGAAATGAGCTACGAGGAAGTGGCGCACGCCCTCGGCATTCCGATCGGCACGGTGATGTCGCGGTTGTCGCGCGCCCGTGAGAAGCTGCGCATGATGATGCTCGGCCAGGGCGCCGCGGCCAAGCTCAAGGTCGTGAAGTGAGCACGGAACCCACCGTCACGGAAGCCGACCTGCAGGCCTACGCCGACGGGCGCCTCGGCGTCGAGCGCAGGGCCGAGGTCGAATCCTGGCTCGCCGCGCGCCCCGAGGACGCGGAGCGCGTCGCCGCCTACCGCCGTCTCGGCGACGCGTTGCGCGCTGCTTACGATCCGGTGCTCGCCGAGCCGGTTCCGCAATATCTCGAAAGCACGGCGGCACGTCGCCCGCGTGCCCGCAGGATCGCCGCCGTCGCCGGCTGGATCACGCTTGGCGCGCTGCTCGGTGCGCTCGCAGGCTGGGAGGCGCGCGACTGGCGCCGGCCTGCGGGGCAGCCGCTTGCCGAGGGCGCCGTGATGGCGCGCCGCGCCGCCATCGCGCACGCGACCTATTCGCCCGAAGTGCGCCATCCGGTGGAGGTGGGCGCCGATCAGGAGGAGCACCTCGTGGCCTGGCTCTCCAAGCGCGTCGGTGCCAGGGTGCGCGCGCCGAAGCTCGACGAGGTCGGGATGGCGCTGGTCGGCGGGCGGCTTCTGCCGGGCGAGAGCGGCCCGGTGGCCCTGTTCATGTATCAGACCGCTGCCGGCCGTCGCCTCACGCTTTACATCCGCGCCGAAGCGAAAGGGAACCGCGAGACCGCCTTTCGCTACGCGCGCGAAAACAACGTCAGCGTGTTCTACTGGATCGAGCGCGACTGCGGCTACGCGATCTCGTCCGCGGACCTCAGCAAGGAGGAGTTGCTGCACATCGCGACGCTGGTCTACAGGCAGCTCGAGCCCTGACTCGGCTTCCCGCTGTTGGTGCGGGCGGCGCTCGACTCGCACCACGCACGTGCGCAGCACGCGCGTTTTAGCCGTGAAATGCAGGGAAACGATTGGCACGTTTCATGCGAAGTGCAAGCTGGCGCATGTCGTTCCTCGACGTCCAGGATCTGGCAACGGTCGCCGCGCAAAGCGGCTTCCTGAGCCTGCTGCTCGCCGCTTGGTGCGATCTGAGCGACTCGCAGGTCCTCGTCAATCTGCTCGATCTGGGCGTAGCGGGCGGGCTCGTCGGCTGGATCTATCGCCGCCGCCGCGGTTCCTGAGAGCAGTCGACTTCCGCAGGGCCCGGAACAGTTTGACGAGTGCCGCGAGTTGATAGTTCGCGTTCAGACCGCTCGGGTTGGGGAGTACCCAGATCTCGGCCCCTTCGAAGGTCTCAGGCTGACGACCGATCGCGACCTTCGACCGCCCGAACGCATGACGGTAGGCGCCCACACCGAGAAAGACGACGCTCGCCGGTCGGTAGCGCCTGACCTTGGCCGCCAGGCGCCGGCGCCCGGAGACGAATTCGACAGGCGCCAGCTGGTCCGCGGTCGCGGTCGCGCGGTTGACGAGGTTGGTGATGCCGTAGCCGCTTTTCAACAACAGCCTTTGCTCCGAAGGATGCAGCAGTCGCGGCGTGAACCCGGCGGCGTGAAGCGCAGGCCAGAAGCGATTGCCGGGACGGGCGAAATGGTGCCCGGTGGCGGCAGAGTAAAGCCCGGGATTGATCCCGCAGAACAGCACCCGCAAGCGCGCAGCGAGGACATCCCGCAGGCCCTTGCCGGCTGCCCTGGCGAGCTCTGCAGAGGTCGGCTTACGCCGGCCGTATGAGGTAGCCGCCGGACTTCTCGTCGGGGTCAAGCTTGATGAGCGCCTTCTGCTGCATTTCCTCCAGCAGGTCGGAGAAAGCGCGAAAGCCGTAGTAAGACTCGTTGAAACCCGGCTTGCGCCGCTTCAGGGCCTGCTTGACCATCGAGCCCCAGATCTTCTCCTCGGCGCCGCGCTCGGCGATCAAGGCGTTCAGGGTTTCCAGCACCACGTCGAAGGCTTCCTGCTTCTTGTCCGAGCTCTTCTCCTCGCCGGTAGGCGCGGCTTCCTTGCGCTTCTTCGCCGCGCGCCGCTTCTGCTCGTCCTGGCGCACCAGATCGTCGTAGTAGATGAACTCGTCGCAGTTGTTGATGAGCAGGTCCGAGCTCGAGTTCTTGACGCCGACGCCGATCACCGTCTTCGCGTTCTCGCGCAGCTTGGAGACGAGCGGCGAGAAGTCCGAGTCGCCGCTGACGATGACGAAGGTGTCGACGTGCTCCTTGGTGTAGCAGAGGTCGAGTGCGTCGACCACCATGCGGATGTCCGCCGAGTTCTTGCCCGACTGGCGCAGGTGCGGGATCTCGATCATCTCGAACGAGGCGGCGTGCATCGCCGGCTTGAACTCCTTGTAGCGCTCCCAGTCGCAGTACGCCTTCTTGACCACGATCGAGCCCTTGAGCAGCAGCCGCTCGAGGACCTTGTCCATGTCGAACTGCGCGTACTTCGCCTCGCGCACGCCGAGCGCGACGTTCTCGAAGTCGCAGAACACCGCGAGGCTACGCGCTTCGGGGTTGGCTGGCACTCTCTGGAACCTCGGGTTGTCTTCTCTTGTTGACCCAGGTCTGAAGCCGCTCGAAGTAGAGGTAGATCACCGGGGTGATGTAGAGCGTCAGGATCTGCGACAGGAGCAGGCCGCCGACCACCGAGATGCCCAGCGGCATGCGCGCGCTGCCCCCGGCGCCGAAGCCGATGGCGATCGGCAGGCTGCCCATCAGAGCCGCCACGGTGGTCATCATGATCGGCCGGAATCGCACCAGCCCGGCGCGGTAGATTGCCTCCTCCGCTGCAAGGCCTTCCTGGCGCCGTGCCTCGATGGCGAAGTCGATCATGATGATGGCGTTTTTCTTGACGATGCCGATCAGCATGATCATGCCGACGAAGGCGTACATGTTGAGCTCGATGCCGAAGGCCGTCAGCGTGAGCAGCGCGCCCAGGCCTGCGGTGGGCAGCCCCGACAGGATGGTGAGCGGGTGGATGAAGCTCTCGTACAGGATGCCGAGCACCAGGTAGATCACCACGATGGAGAGCAGGATCAGGATGCCCATTCCCTCGAGAGAAGCCTGATAGGCCTGCGCGGTGCCTGAAAAGCTTCCGGTGAGCGTCGCCGGGACCTGCAGCTCCCGCGCGCCCGCCTGGAGCTGGACGATCGCCTGCGACAGCGCGACCCCCGGGCGCAGATCGAAGGAAAAGGTGACCGATGGCAGCTGCCCGAGGTGGGTGACCTGCATCGGACCGACGCCGGAGCCGAGCTTCGCCACCGCGTTGAGCGGTACCAGCGCTCCGGTAGAGGAGCGCACGTAGAGCAGCGGCAGCGCCGATGGATCGGTCTGGTAGCGCGGCGCGAGCTCGAGGATCACGAAGTACTGGTTGGTCGAGGTGTAGATCGTCGAGACCTGGCGGGCACCGTAGGCGTTGTTGAGCGCCATCTCGATGCTCTGCGCCGAGACGCCGAGCGCCGACGCCTTCTCGCGCTCGATCTCGACCATGACCTCGGGGCGGGTGATCTGCAGGTCGCTCGAGACGTCTACGAGGCCGGGCAGCGAGCCCAGTTTCTGCTCGATGAGCGGAGCCCAGTGGTAGAGCTCGTCCACGCTCGCGCTGCGCACCACGTACTGGTAGGGGCTCTTGGTGATCTGTCCGCCGATGCGGATCGCCGGGATATTCTGTACGAACACCTTGGCGCCGAGCATGTTGGAGATCTTCGGCCGCAGCTCACGCACCACCTGGTCGGCGGGCTTGCGCTGGCTGAAAGGCTTGAGGTTGATGGTAATGCGCCCGACGTTGAGCGAGTTCGAGGCCCCGCCAGCGCCGACGAACGACATCACCGCGTCGACGTTCGGGTCCTGCCGCACGATCTCGGCCACCTGGCGCTGCAACGCCACCATCGCGTCGAACGAGATGTCCTGCGGGCCCTCGACGAAGCACAGCAGCTGCCCGCTGTCCTCGGAGGGCAGGAAGCCCTTGGGGGTGCGCGCGAAGAGGACCCCGGTGGCGACGCAGATGACGAGGAACGCCAGCATGACCGTGCGCCGGTGGCGCAGCGCCCAGCGCAGGCTCACCTCGTAGGCGCGCTTCAAGGCGTCGAAGCCGCGCTCGAACGCCAGGTACATGCGTCCGTGCCGCTCGTCCTTGCGATGCGGCTGGAGGATCCGGCTGCACATCATCGGCGTCAGGGTGAGGGACACGAACCCCGAGATCAGCACCGCGGCCATGATGGTCACGGCGAACTCGTTCAGCAGCCGCCCCAGAATCCCGCCCATGAACAGCACCGGGATGAACACCGCGGCGAGCGAGATCGTCATCGAGACGATGGTGAACACGATCTCCTTCGAGCCGTCGAGCGTCGCCTGGATCACGCTCTTGCCCTGCTCGAGATGGCGGGTAATGTTCTCGAGCATCACGATGGCGTCATCAACCACGAAGCCGACACAAAGGGTCAATGCCATCAGCGAGATGTTGTCCAGGCTGTAGTTGAACAGGTACATCGCGGAGAACGTGCCGATGATCGCCATCGGCAGCGCGATCGACGGGATGATGGTTGACGCGATGTTGCGCAGGAACAGGAAAATCACCAGCACCACCAGCACGAGCGCGATGAGCAGCGTGGACTTCACCTCGTCGACCGAGGCGCGGATGCTCTGCGAGCGATCGTAGAGCACCTGGATGTCGATCGCCGGCGGCACCTCGGCGCGGAACGTGGGCAGGAGCTTGCGCACCTCGTCCACCACCTGGATGGTGTTGGTGCCAGGCTGGCGGAAGATGGCGAGCACGATGCCGCGCTTGTCCTTGTACCAGGTGGCGACCTTGTCGTTCTGCACGCTGTCGATGACGCTGCCGAGCTCCTGCAGGCGCACCGGCGAGCCGTTGCGGTAGGCGACGATGATCGGGCGGAACGCGGCGGCATCGTTGAGCTGCCCGCTCGCCTGCACCGCGAACATCCGCTCCTTGCCGTACAGGGTTCCGGTCGGCAGGTTGACGTTCGCCTGCGACACCGCCTGCTCGACCTCGTTGATGCCGACGCCGCGAGCCGCCAGGGCATTCGGGTCCACCTGCACGCGCACGGCATATTTCTGCTGGCCGAAGACCTGCACCTGGGCGACGCCGCTGATCGTGGAGATGCGCTGCGCGAGATAGGTTTCGGCGTACTCGTTGACCGTGGACAGCGGCAGCGCTTCCGAGGTGAGGGCAAGGAAGAAGATCGGGAAGTCGGCCGGGTTGACCTTGCGGAACGAAGGCGGCGCCGGCATGGTCGCCGGCAGCTGGCGCACCGCGGAGGCGATCGCCGAGTTCACGTCCTGGGCGGCGGCGTCGATGTCGCGGCCCAGCGCGAACTGCAGCGTGATGCGGGTGGTGCCCTGGCTGCTCACCGAGCTCATCTCGTCGATGCCGGGGATGGTGGAAAACTGCTTCTCGAGCGGGGTGGCGACCGCCGAGGCCATGGTCTCGGGGCTCGCACCCGGCAGCTCGGCGCTGACCTGGATGGTGGGGAAATCGACGTTGGGCAGCGTTGACACCGGAAGCAGCCGGTACGCGGCGATGCCGAAGATCAGGATGCCCGCCATGACGAGCACCGTCATGACCGGGCGGCGGATCCAGATCTCGCAGAAATTCATGCAGGCTCGGCCGGAGTCTTGCTGATCTGCACGCGCACCCCGGGGCCGAGGCGCAGCTGACCGCGGGTCACCACGCGCTCGCCCTTGGCAAGGCCTTTGGCCACGATTGCGCGCTCGCCGTCGGTGCGCTGTACCGTGATCCGGCGCAGCTCGGCGAGCATGTCCGTGCCCACGATGTAAACGTACTGCCCGTCGGGGCCGGATTGCACCGCCTGCGAGGGAACGATGAGGGCGTCGGCCTGCTCGTGGAGCCGCACGCTCACGTTGACGAACTGCCCGGGCCAGAGCGCGGCGTCGACATTGTCGAACTGCGCGCGCAGCCGGATGGTCGCGGTAGTCGGGTCGACCGCGTTGTCGATGAAGATCAGCTTGCCTTCGACGCGCTTCTGACCGGCATCGGTAGGCAGCACCTCGACCCTCAGCGGGCCGGCAGCCATGTACTTGCGCACCTCCGGAAGATTCTGCTCGGGAACGGCGAAGTTGACGTAGACCGGCCTCACCTGGTTGATCACCAGCAGCGGATTGACATCGTTTGCCTTGGCCAGGTTGCCCGCCTGCAGCAGCACGCGGCCGACGTAGCCGTCGAGCGGCGAGGGTATCGTGCAGTACTCGAGGTTGAGCCGTGCGTTCTCGAGCGCCGCCTGGCTCGCGCTGGCGGTCGCTTCGGCGGTGGCCGCGTTGGTGCGGATCTGCGCGTAGGCTTCCTTGGAGATGAAGTTCTTGTCCAGCAGCTCCTGATAGCGTTTCTCCTGCGAGCGCGCCTGGTCGCGCGCCGCGGCGTCGCGCAGGGCGTTCGCCTCGGCCTGGCGCAGCGCCGCTGCGTAGGGCCTGGGGTCGATGCGGAACAGCACATCGCCCTTCCTCACCGGCTGGCCCTCGCGGAAGTTGACCTCGACGATCTGCCCGTCGACCCGCGCTTTCAACGCGACCGTCGAATACGCCTCGACGTTGCCGATCGCCCGCAGCTCGATCGGCACGGTTTCCTGCGCTACGAGCGCCACGGTGACCGGCACGGCAGGCGGCCCCTTGGCGCCTTTGCGACCTTCCCTGGCCCCGCTGTCGGTGCTGAAGTAGGCCGCGATCCCCCCGGCAACCAGCGCGACCACGACGGCGCCCGCGATCAGGTAGCGGCGGCTGGCGGCAGTCATGGGATCCGGATCAGTCATCTCTGGGGCGGCACGATTGTCATCCCGGAATCCGCTCCAGGGCAAACAACTGCTCGGCCGACTCGCGTGCGCGTACCAGCTCGGCTGCGCGGCCCTGCACCATTACCTCTGCAGCACGGGGCCGCGAGTTGTAGTTCGAAGCCATCGACATGGCATAGGCGCCGCTCGACATCACCGCCAGCAAGTCCCCCTCGCGCGCGGTCAGCGCCCGGTCCTTGGCGAGGAAGTCGCCGGTTTCGCAGATCGGGCCGACGATGTCGTAAACAGTGCCCGGGGCGCCCGATTCCGGCTCGCGCACGGTACGCACCTCGTGCCAGGCATCGTACAGGGCCGGCCGCACCAGGTCATTCATCGCCGCATCGACTACCAGGAAATTGCGCGGCTCGCCCGGCTTCACGTATTCGACCCGGGTGAGCAGCACGCCGGCGTTGCCGACCATCGAGCGGCCGGGATCGAAAATCACGCTGCCGCGGCGATCGCCGAGCGCCGCCAGCGCGCCGGCGACGAATTCGCGCACAGGGCGCGGCGTTTCGTCGCGATAGCGGATGCCGATGCCGCCGCCGAGATCGAGATGCCGCAGGCGGATTCCCGCCGCCTCGATGCGCCCGGCGAGTGCGGCCAGGCGCTCGACTGCAGCAGCCAGCGGCGCAGGGTCCACCAGCTGCGAGCCGATGTGGCAGCCGATGCCGATCACCTCGAGCGCGGGCATCGCCGCCGCCTTTGCATAGAGCCGCTCGGCGTCGCGGTGAGCAACGCCAAACTTGTTCTCGCGCAGGCCGGTGGAGATGTAGGGATGCGTTCTAGCGTCGACGTCTGGATTGACGCGGAACGCCACCGGCGCGCGTCGCCCCAGCTCCCGCGCCACCGCGGCCACGCGCTCCAGCTCGGCTGCGGACTCGAGGTTGATGCAATAGATGTTCTTTTCCAGCGCCAACCGGATCTCATCCTTGGTCTTGCCGACGCCCGAGAACAGGATCTTGCGCGGGTCGCCGCCGGCCGCCAGCACGCGCGCCAGCTCGCCGCCCGAGACGATGTCGAAGCCGGCGCCCAGGCGCGCCAGCAGGGCGAGCACCGCCAGATTCGAATTCGCCTTGACCGAGTAGCACAGCATCGCGTCGCGCCCGTGCAGCGCTTGCGCGAATTCCCCGTACGCGCCCTCGATCGCCGCGCGGGAATAGACGTAGCAGGGCGTGCCGAAGCGCCGCGCAATGTCTTCGAGCGGCACCTGCTCGGCGCACAACGTGCCGTTGCGGTAAGCGAACGCCACGTCGTGCCTAGTTTTGTTCAGTGTCGTCGCCGCGCGGATAGGGTATCGGCTTGGCCGGCGCGGGCTTTGCCGGCTTGACGCCCGGCGGCGGATTGTCGCGCAGATACAGCGGCCCCTTCTGCCCGCAGCCGACGAGCAGCGTGATCGCCACGCCGAGAAGAAGGAAACGCATAAAATCCTGATGTTAGCACTCATGAACGAGACCGAGTTCGAGGCGCTGGCGGGCGCGGCGCTGAGCAGGATCGAGCAGGCCCTCGAGGCAAGCGGCGTCGACGCGGACTTCGAGTTGAAGGCCGGTGGCGTGCTCGAGATCGAGTTCGCGGACGGCTCCAAGATGGTCATCAACCGGCACGGCGCGGCGCGCGAGATCTGGGTCGCGGCGCGCGCTGGCGGCTTCCACTTCCGCTGGGATGGCAGCGCCTGGCGCGACACCCGCGACGGCACGGAACTGTTCGCCGCGCTGTCGAAGGCCGTTTCGGCGCAAAGCGGCCAGGCGGTGCTGCTGCGCCCTTAGGTCGGTGGCGGGTTGGGGCCGGGGGGCTCGAACGGCTTCGGCGGCTCGATCGGCGCAGGCGGCTGGAGCACCTCGGGCGGCGGCACCGCTTCCTGGTAGAAGTACTCCGGCACGAGCTTCGGCGCACTGCCCGGCGCTGAGCCCGGGTTTTCGCCGGGCATCGTCATCACCGGCACGCTGACCACGCCGGGTGGCGTGCTGCGCGGCATCTCGGGGATGTCCTTCAGCACCTTTTCCATGTACCCGAGCCAGATCGGCAGCGCCACGATGCCGCCGGTCTGGTTCCTGCCCAGCGTCTTGGGCTGGTCGAAGCCGACCCAGGCGATCGCCACCAGCGTCGGCTGGTAACCGGCGAACCAGGCGTCCACGAACTCGTTGGTGGTGCCGGTTTTCCCCGCCAGATCGACGCGCGCGAGGCGCGCGGCGCGTGCTCCCGTGCCGTAGCGCATCACGTCCTGCATCATGTTGTCCATGATGAACGCGTTGCGCGGATCGAGTACGCGCAGCGTCTCATCGCCAGCGCGCTGCGGGTTGGCGAGCGCGAGTTGATTGCCGCGGTCATCGACGATCTTTTGGATGAAGTACGGCTGGATGAGGTACCCGCCGTTCGCGAATACGGCATAGGCGCGCGCGAGCTGCCACGCGGTGACCGACCCGGCGCCAAGCGCCATCGTCAGGTAGGGCGGATGCCGCTCCGGGTCGAAGCCGAAGCGGGTGACGTAATCCTGGGCATACTTGGCGCCGATCGCGTCGAGGATGCGGATCGACACCATGTTCTTCGACTTCGCCAGCGCGGTGCGCATGCGCATCGGCCCCTCGAACTTGCCGTCGTAGTTTTTCGGCTCCCAGCGCTGGCTTCCGGTCTGCTCGGCCTCCAGCACCACCGGCTCGTCGGCGATGACGGTGGCGGGCGTGAAGCCCTTCTCCAGCGACGCCGAATAGATGAACGGCTTGAACGACGAGCCGGGCTGGCGCCACGCCTGCGTCACGTGATTGAACTTGTTGCGGCTGAAGTCGAAGCCGCCCACCAGCGCGCGCACCGCGCCGTCCTGTGCATCGAGCGAGATGAAGGCCGACTCGACCTCCGGCAGCTGCACGATTTGCCAGGACTTGCCGCCGGCCTCGGCTTGCACGCGGATGATCGCGCCGCGGCGGATGCGGCGCTGCGGCGGGGTCTTCGGGTCGAGGGCGCGCGCCGCAAAGCGCAGGCCCTCGCCGCTAATCGAAATCTTTTCGCCGCTGCGCAGGGCCGCCTCGACCTGCTTCGCGTCTGCGGCCAGCACCACCGCGGCGAGCAATTCGTCATTGTCAGGATGATCGGCGAGCGCTTCCTCGAAATCGTCGTCGCTGGGAGAGGCGGGCAGCTCGGCATAGCCTTCCGGGCGTCGATAGCCGCCGCGGCGATCGTACTCGAGGACGCCTCGACGCAGCGCCACGTAGGCTGCCTCCTGGTCTGCCTTGCGAAGGGTGGTGTAGACGCGGAAGCCGCGCGCGTACACCTCGTCCGGGTAGCGCTCGGCCATCGCCTGGCGCACCATCTCGGCGGCGTATTCACCATGGATGGCGTATTCGTTTGCCTCGCGCCGCGGCCGCAGCGGCGCCTTCACCGCGTCTTCATATTGCGCTGCAGTAATATGTCCCAGCTCGGACATCCGCCGCAAAACGTAGTGCTGCCTTTGCCGGGAGCGTTGCAGATTCGCTACCGGGTTGTACATGGAGGGCGCCTTGGGCAGCCCGGCGAGCATGGCGGTCTCGGCGAGGCTCAGCTGCTCGAGCGACTTGCCGAAGTAGATCTGCGCCGCGGCGGCAAAGCCGTAAGCGCGCTGCCCCAGATAAATCTGGTTCACGTAGAGCTCGAGGATCTGGTCCTTGGTCAGGCTGTGCTCGATCTTGAAGGCGAGGAGCACTTCGTACAGCTTGCGCGTGGCTGTTTTCTCCGAGGAGAGGAAAAAGTTGCGCGCCACCTGCATCGTGATGGTGCTGGCGCCCTGGCGGCGGCCGCCGGCGACGAGGTTGGCGTAGGCCGCGCGCAGCACTCCCACATAATCGATGCCCGGGTGCTCATAGAAGCGCTCGTCCTCGGCGGCAAGGATGGCGTGCTTGAGCGCGTCGGGGACTTCCTCGATCGACACCACCGAGCGACGCTCCTCGCCGAACTCGCCGATCAGCACGCCCTCCGCGGAGTAAATCCGCAGGGGAATCTTGGGCTGGTACTCGGTCAGCGCCTGCAGCGACGGCAGGTTAGGGTAGGCGAGCGCGACCACCAGGGCGACAGCCAATACGGCGGCCACTGCCAACCCCGCCAGCAGGGCCAGCGGAAAGGCTAGAAAGCGGAACCACATCAAGGGACTTAGACCGTTGCCGGGGCGCTATTGCACGAGCAGCTTCAACCGTAGCATGATACCCCGTCCCCGCCGGGAGAATTTAACTAGACAGTGGGTGGGGTTGTTGCTAGCATTTAACGCGAATTCTACGTATCGCGCCTAAGGGCTGATACGTAAAGGAAAATAACGCATGGATTTCGACCTGTTCAAGCCGAAGGCGCCGCCTTTGTTCGGGCTGGACATCAGCTCGTCGTCGGTAAAGATGCTGGAGATCGTGGAAGCGGGCAGAGGTGCCTACCGAGTCGAGCGCTACGCCATCGAGCCGCTCATGCGCGATACGGTGGTCGACGGCAACATCAGCAACCTCGAGCAGGCGGCCGATGCCGTAAAGCGCGCACACAAGCGCCTTGGCACGCGCACCAGACACGTCGCGATGGCAGTGCCGACCGGCGCGGTGATCACCAAGAAGATCGTAGTGGCGGCGGGGCTGCGCGAGGACGAGCTCGAGATCCAGGTCGAAAGCGAGGCGAACCAGTACATTCCGTTCGCGCTCGAGGAAGTGAATCTGGATTTCCAGTCGCTCGGCCCGACGGCGGGCAACCCCGAGGAGCAGGAGGTGCTGATCGCCGCCACGCGCAAGGAGAAGGTCGAGGACCGCGTCGCAGTCGCGCACCTCGCCGGCCTCAAGCCGCTGGTGATGGACGTGGAATCCTTCGCGCAGCAGGCGGCCCTGTCGCTGGTGGTGCAGGCGCTGCCCGGCGGCGGCCAGGACCAGAACATCGCGGTCGTCGACGTCGGCGCCAACATCATGAACGTGACCGTGCTGCGCAACGATCAGTCGGTGTATACGCGCGAGCAGGCCTTCGGCGGCAATCAGCTGACGCAGGAGATCGTCAGCCGCTACGGCATGAGCGCCGAGGAGGCGGAGACGGCGAAGCGCTCGGGCGGCCTGCCGGATGACTTCGAGGCCGAGGTGCTGCGCCCGTTCATGGAGAACCTGTCGCAGGAAGTGCAGCGCGCGCTGCAGTTCTTCTTCACCTCGACGCAGTATCACGCCGTCGATCACATTCTGCTCGCCGGCGGCTCGGCGGTGATTCCGGGGCTGGACGAGGTGGTCAATCTGCGCACCCAGGTGCCCAGCAGCGTGGCGAACCCCTTCGCCGCGATGCAGACTTCCTCGAAGGTCCAGCTCAAGCGCCTGATGATCGACGCGCCGTCGCTGGTGGTCGCCTGCGGGCTGGCGATGCGCAGGTTCGACCCGCAATGAGCAGCGTCGCCCGCGTCAACCTGCTGCCGCACCGCGAAGAGCGGCGCAAGCGCGCGCGGCAGCATTTCTTCGTCCTCGCCGGCGGCACCGCGCTGGCGGGCATCCTGATCGTGGTGGCGATGCACGGCTTTTACGCCACCAAGATCGAGATCCAGGCCGACCGCAACAAATTCCTGAAGAGCGAGGTCGCCAAGCTCGACAAGGAAATCGCCGAAATCAACAAGCTGAAGGACGAGATCCAGGCGCTGCTCGCGCGCAAGCAGGTGATCGAGACGCTGCAGGCGGACCGCGCGCAGACCGTGCACCTGCTCGATCAGCTGGTGCGGCAGGTGCCCGAGGGCGTGTACCTGAGGTCGATCGTGCAGAGAGGCCTGCGCGTCAAGCTGCTGGGCTACGCGCAATCGAACGCGCGCGTCTCGACTCTCATGCGCAATATCGAGGCTTCGCCCTGGCTGGAGCTGCCCGAGCTGGTCGAGGTCAAGGCCAACAACGTGGACAAGCGGCGCGTCTCGGACTTCGACCTGAACCTGTCGCTCAAGCGCACCGCGACCGAGGCCAAGGACGCGGACAAGGCAAAGGATGCGGGCAAGCCGCCCGCAAAAGACGCGGCGAAGAAGGGATAAGCGCCATGGCATTCAACTTCAATGCCCTCGTCGACGAATTCAGGCGGACCAACTGGCAGGAGCCGGGCACCTGGCATGTCGCGCCCAAACTGCTGGTGCTCCTCGCCATCGTGGTGGGGATCCCGGTGGCGGCGTTCTTCGCCGATACGCAATCGCAGATCGAGGAGCTCGAGAACGGCCGCAATCAGGAGACCAAGCTGAAGGAGGAGTACCTCGGCAAGAAGAAACAGGCGATCAACCTCGACCTGCACCGCCAGCAGCTGCGCGAGATCGATACCCAGTTCGGCGCGCTGCTGCGGCAGCTGCCGAACCGCTCGCAGATGGACGCGCTGCTTGTCGACATCAACCAGGCAGGCCTCGGCCGCGGCCTGCAGTTCGAGCTGTTCAAGCCGGCGCCCTCCGAGACCGTGAGGGAGTTCTACGCGGAGCTGCCGATCCAGGTGAAGGTCGTCGGCAACTACCACGACATGGGCGCCTTCGCGAGCGACGTGGGGCAGCTGTCGCGCATCGTCACGTTGAACGACGTGTCGATCCAGGCCGGCAAGGACGGCATTCTCACCATGGATGTCGTGGCGAGGACCTTCCGCTACCTCGACGAAGAGGAAGTGGCGGCGCAGCGCAAGGCGCAGGCGGGGAGAAAGGGCAGATGATGCGCACTCCCGCCGGCATCGCGGTGCTGGCGGCCGCCGCGGCGCTTGGCGCCTGCGGCGGCGAGGAGCACGGCGATCTGAAGCAGGAGCTTGCGCAGCTGACGAAGGACGTGCGCGGGCGGGTCGAGCCGCTGCCGCAGGTCAGGCCCTACGAGCCGGTGCCCTACACGGCGGAGGGGCAGATCGACCCGTTCCGTCCCGAGCGCATCGACGTCGCGGCGGCCGGGAGCCGCGCCAGCGTCAGCAAGCTGGCGCCCGATCCGAACCGGCCGAAGGAGCCGCTCGAGTCGTTTCCGCTCGAATCGATCCAGATGCTCGGCACGATCACCCGGAACAAGGAGGTGTTCGCGCTGGTCAAGGCAGGCCCGAACCTCTACCGCGTGCAAAAGGGGAACTACATGGGCCAGAACTTCGGAGTGGTCACGGCCATCGACGAAGGCGCGATCAACCTGAAGGAGCTGGTCCAGGACAGCGGCGGGGAATGGGTGGAGCGCACCAGCGCGCTGCAACTGGTGGAGGCCAAACGATGAACACAAAGACAATGAAGGCCGTTTACGGGTTTGCCTTGTGGCTTGCCGGCATCGGGCTCGCGCTCGCCCAGTCGAACAGCATCGAGTCGTTCGAGGTATCGCAGCAGGCGGGCAAGACGATCGTGCGCATCACCACCAAGGAGCCGCTGCGCAACGTGCCGCCGAACTTCGCGGTCGCCAGCCCCGCGCGCATCGCCTTCGACTTCCCGAATACCGTCAACGCGCTCGGCCGCGCCAGCCAGGACATCGGCCAGGGCGAGCTGCGCAGCATGAACCTGGTGCAGGGCAGCGAGCGAACCCGGCTGGTGCTGAACCTGCGCCGCCCCGTGGCGCACGAGGCGAGCCTCGACGGCGGCGCGCTGGTGATCAGCCTGTCGGAGCCGGCGGTCGCGCAGACCGCGCCGGGCGGACAGATCGCGCACTTCGCCGAAGGCAAGGCCGAAGCGAGGCACGCGATCCGCGACGTCGACTTCCGCCGCGGCCGCGCCGGCGAGGGCCGCGTGGTGGTCGATCTCTCCGACACCAGCACCGGCATCGACATCCGCCAGCAGGGCCAGAACATCATCGTCGAGTTCATCAAGACCGCGCTTCCCGACAACCTGCGCCGGCGCCTCGACGTGATCGACTTCGGCACGCCGGTCACCACGGTCAGCACCTTCCCGCAGGGCGAGAACGTGCGCATGGTGATCGAGCCGAAGGGGCAGTGGGAGCACAACGCCTACCAGACCGACACCCAGTTCGTGGTGGAGGTCAAGCCGGTGGTTCCCGATCCGTCGCGCGAAGGGCAGCGCGGCCGCTACACCGGCGAGAAGCTCTCGCTCAACTTCCAGAACGTCGAGGTGCGGGCGGTGCTCAACGTGATCGCCGACTTCACCGACCTCAACATCATCACCAGCGACACGGTGACCGGGAACATCACCCTGCGCCTGAAGGACGTGCCCTGGGACCAGGCGCTCGACATCATCCTGCAGGCGCGCGGCCTCGACAGCCGCCGCACCGGCAACGTGGTCTGGATCGCGCCGCGCGACGAGCTCGCGACGCGCGAGAAGCTCGCGCTCGAGGCAACTCAGACGATCAACGACCTCGAGCAGACGCGCACCGAAGCGTTCCAGATGAACTACCAGAAGGCGGCCGACGTGCAGAAGCTGCTCGCGGACCCGAGCCAGCGCATCCTCTCCAAGCGCGGCAGCGCCGTGGTCGACGCGCGCACCAACACGTTGTTCGTCCAGGACACGCCGACCCACCTGGAGGAGGTGCGCCGGCTGCTCGCCAAGATCGACGTCGCGGTGCGTCAGGTGATGATCGAGGCGCGCATCGTCGAAGCCAACGACAGCTTCAGCAGGAACCTCGGCGCGCGCTTCGGGTATACGGAATCTGCGAGCACCGGGCGCAACATCGGCGGCCTCAAGCCCGTGATCGGCGGCAATCTCGGCACCACCCAGGCGGCGGCCGGGACCGGACTGAGCACCGGCGTACCAATCGACATCCCCCCAGGGGGGCTGCAGAGCAGCCTGCCGGCGAACGGCCTCAACGCCTTTCAGGCCGGGCAGTTCTCCTTTGTCCTGTTCAACGCGTCTCTGTCGCGCATCCTGAGCATCGAGATCTCCGCGATGGAAGCCGACGGCAAAGGCAAGATCATCTCCAGCCCGCGCGTGCTGACGGCCAACCAGGTGGAGGCGCTGATCGAGCAGGGCACGGAAATTCCCTACCAGCAGTCGACCTCCTCGGGCGCGACCGCGACAGCGTTCCGCAAGGCCAACCTGTCTCTCAAGGTGAAGCCGCAGATCACGCCCGACGACAACATCATCATGTCGCTCGACGTCAACAAGGACCAGCCGGGAGCGGTCACGGATCAAGGGGTGCAGATCAATACCAAGCACGTGAAGACCGAGGTGCTGGTCGAAAACGGCGGCACGGTGGTGATCGGCGGCATCTACGAGCAGACCGACCGCACCGACATCACCAGGATCCCGTTCTTCGGCGAGCTGCCTTTCCTCGGCTTCCTGTTCCGCAACAATACGTCGCTCACCAACAAGACGGAGCTCCTGGTATTCATCACGCCGCGCATCGTGAATGAGCGGCTGACGATTCGCTGAGCGCCGCATCTCCTCGGGCGGTGCGACGGCCGGGCGCTCCCCGGCCGTTTTTGTTTCTACAATGCCGGGGATGAAGCGCGGCGAAAACATCTACCTCGTGGGGCTGATGGGCGCGGGCAAGACCACCGTGGGCAGGCTGCTGGCGCGGCGCCTGAAGCTGCGCTTCGTCGATTCCGACCAGGAAATCGAGCGCCGCTGCGGCGTGAAGATCCCCCTGATCTGGGAGATCGAGGGCGAGGCCGGCTTCCGCGGCCGCGAGGCGCAGGTGCTCGCCGAGCTGACTGCGCAGGACGGCGCGGTGCTCGCCACCGGAGGCGGCTCGGTGCTGCTCGACGAGAACCGCAAGCGCCTGGCGGCACGCGGCACGGTGGTCTATCTCCGGGCGAGCCCCGAGGACCTGTACCGGCGCGTGCACTACGACCGCGACCGGCCGCTGCTCGCGACCGGCGATCCGCTGGCGCGGCTGCGCGAGCTCTATGCCGAGCGCGATTCGCTCTACCGCGGCGTCGCCGACCTGGTGATCGATACCGGCGCCCAGAGCGTGCAGGCGCTGGCGCGCGAGCTGCTGGAAAAGCTGGAAGAGCGATGGAAAGCCTCCGCGTAGCCCTCGGCGAGCGCTCCTATCCGATTCACGTCGGCAGCGGCATCCTCGATGCGACGGCGCTGTACGCGCCGCATCTCCCGGCCGGCAGCGCGGCCGTGGTGACCAACCAGGTCGTGGCGCCGCTTTATCTGCCGCGCGTGAAAAAGGCGCTCGAGGCGGCGGGCGCGCGCGTCGCGCAGGTCGTGCTCGAAGACGGCGAGCAGTCGAAGCGCTGGACGAGCCTGGAGCGCGTGTTCGATGCGCTGCTGGCAGCGCGCTGCGGCCGCGATACGCTGATCGTCGCGCTCGGCGGCGGGGTGATCGGCGATCTGGCCGGGTTTGCCGCCGCGATTTACCAGCGCGGCGTGGCCCTGCTGCAGGTGCCTACCACGCTCCTTGCGCAGGTGGACTCCTCGGTCGGCGGCAAGACCGCCATCAACCATGTCCAGGGCAAGAACATGCTCGGCGCCTTTCACCAGCCGCGCGCGGTGATCACCGACGTCGCGACGCTCGATACGCTGCCCGAGCGCGAGCTGCGCGCGGGGCTTGCCGAAGTGATCAAGCATGCGCTGGCCTTGGACCTTCCATTTGTGGAATGGCTCGAAAAAAGCATCGACTCGCTGCTCGCCCGGGAGCGCAGCGCCCTCGTCTACGCGGTGCGGCGCTGTTGCGAGCTCAAGGCGGGCGTGGTCGCCGCCGACGAGCGCGAATCCGGCGTGCGCAGCCTGCTCAATTTCGGCCATACCTTCGGCCACGCCATCGAAGCGGGCACCGGGTACGGCGCGTGGCTGCACGGCGAGGCGATCGCGGCGGGGATGGTCATGGCCGCGGAGCTGTCGGCCCGCGCAGGCCTTCTTGCAGCAGCGGATGTTCATCGCGTGCGCTCGCTGCTGAGCCGGGCCGGCCTGCCGGTCACCGGGCCTGCGCTCGGCACCGAGCGCCTGCTCGAGCTGATGGCGCTGGACAAGAAGGTCGCGCGCGGCCGTACGCGCTTCGTGTTGCTGGAGGCCATCGGCCGGGCCGCGCTGCGCGCCGATCTCGAGGAGCGGCAGGTACGCGAAGCCATTGTCGCTGCAGCGCAATAAATGTATATTCAAAAGCTCGGTCCCGATCATGAGCCTGGACGCGCAGGGGCTTTACCACCCCTCCCATGAGCACGACGCCTGCGGCGTCGGCTTCGTCGCGCACATCAAGGGCAAGAAGTCGCACGGCCTCGTCGAGCAGGGGCTGACGGTCCTCAGAAACCTCACCCACCGCGGTGCGGTCGGCTGGGATCCCAAGCTCTCCGACGGCGCCGGCCTGCTGATCCAGGTTCCCGACCGCTTCCTGCGCGAGGAAATGGCGCGCCTCGGCGTGCGGCTGCCGCCCGCCGGGCAGTACGGCGTCGGCATGGTGTTCCTGCCGCGCGACCCGGCTTCGCGCATCGCCTGCGAATACGAGATCGAGCGCGCGATCAAGGAAGAGGGCCAGGTGCTGCTCGGCTGGCGCGACGTGCCGGTCGACAACAGCGACCTCGCCGAGCCCGCCAGGCGCATCGAGCCGGTGATCCGGCAGGTGTTCATCGGCCGCGGCCGCGGCATCACCGTCACCGACGCGCTCGAGCGCAAGCTCTACATCATCCGCAAGAGCTCGGGGCACGCCATCCAGGCGCTGCGCCTGCAGCACGGCAAGGAGTTCTACGTGCCGTCGATGTCGGCGCGCACCCTGTGCTACAAGGGCATGCTGCTCGCGTACCAGGTCGGCGAGTACTACCTCGACCTGAAGGACGCGCGCGTCGAGTCGGCGCTCGCGCTGGTGCACCAGCGCTTCTCGACCAACACCTTCCCGTCCTGGGACCTGGCGCACCCGTTCCGCATGATCTGCCACAACGGCGAGATCAACACGCTGCGCGGCAACGTCAACTGGATCCGCGCCCGCCAGGGCGCAATATCGTCGCCCATCCTGGGCGACGATCTGCACAAGATCTGGCCGCTGATCTACGCCGGCCAGTCGGACTCGGCGTCCTTCGACAACGCGCTCGAGCTGCTGGTGATGGGCGGCTACTCGGTGGCGCACGCGATGATGATGATGATCCCGGAAGCGTGGGAGAACCACACGCTGATGGATCCCGCGCGGCGCGCGTTCTACGAATACCACGCGGCGATGATGGAGCCCTGGGACGGCCCGGCCTCGATCGCCTTCACCGACGGCCGGCAGATCGGCGCCACGCTCGACCGCAACGGCCTGCGGCCCTCGCGCTACATCGTCACCGCGGACGATCTGGTCATCATGGGCTCGGAATGCGGCTGCCTGCCGGTGCCGGAGGAGAGGATCGTCAAGAAGTGGCGCCTGCAGCCCGGCAAGATGTTCCTGGTCGACCTCGAGAAGGGCCGCATCATCGACGACAAGGAGCTGAAGGACAGCCTGGCGAGCGCCAGGCCCTACGCCGAGTGGATCGAGCGCATCCGCGTCAAGCTCGACGAGGTCGAGAGCGACAAGACCACGCCGATCAAGTCCAAGGTGCGGCTGCTCGATCGCCAGCAGGCGTTTGCCTATACCCAGGAGGACCTCAAGTTCATCATGCAGCCGATGGCGGCGGCGGGCGAGGAGCCGGTCGGCTCGATGGGCAACGACTCGCCGCTCGCCGTGCTGTCGAGCAAGGACAAGACGCTGTACCACTACTTCAAGCAGCTCTTCGCGCAGGTGACCAACCCGGCCATCGACCCGATCCGCGAGGAGCTGGTGATGTCGCTGGTGTCGTTCATCGGCCCCAAGCCCAACCTGCTCGGCATCGACGAGCTGAACCCGCCGCTGCGGCTCGAGGTGTCGCAGCCGGTGCTCGACTTCTACGAGATGGAGAAAGTGCGCCATATCGAGCGCTATACCGGCGGCAAGTTCAAGGCCTTCGAGCTGGACATCACTTATCCGGTCGGTTGGGGCAAGGTGGCGGTGGAAGCACGGCTCGCCTCGCTCGCGGCGCAGGCCGAGGACGCGGTGCGCTCGGGCTACTCGATCATCATCATTTCCGACCGCCAGGTGGACCGCGAGCGCGTGGCGATCCCCGCGCTGCTCGCTCTCTCGGCGATCCACCAGCACCTGGTCGGCAAGGGCCTGCGCACGTCGAGCGGCCTGGTCGTCGAGACCGGCAGCGCGCGCGAGGTGCACCACTTTGCGCTGCTCGGCGGCTACGGCGCCGAAGCGGTGCATCCCTATCTCGCCCTGGAGACCATTCTTTCATTTCATGGTCAGGACCGGCCCGCGGCGTCGAAGGCGGTCAAGAGCTACGTCAAGGGGATCGGCAAGGGCCTGAAGAAGGTCATGTCCAAGATGGGGATCTCGACCTACATGTCGTACACCGGGTCGCAGATTTTCGAGGCGGTCGGGCTGGCCAGATCGCTGGTCGACAAATACTTCACCGGCACCACCTCGAACGTCGAAGGCATCGACGTGTTCGACGTGGCCGAGGAAGCGATCCGCGTCCATCGCGCGGCGTTCGACGAGGACGACCCGGTCCTCAAGACCATGCTCGACGCCGGCGGCGAGTACGCCTGGCGGGTGCGCGGCGAGGAGCACGCCTGGACGCCGGAGGCGATCGCCAAGCTGCAGCATTCGGCGCGCGCCAACTCCTATGCGACGTACAAGGAATACGCGGCGCTCATCAACGACCAGTCGAAGCGGCATATGACCTTCCGCGGCCTGTTCGACTTCCGCTTCGAGCGCTGCAAGCCGGTTGCGCTCGACGAGGTCGAGCCCGCCGCCGCCGTCGTCAAGCGCTTTTCCACCGGCGCCATGTCGCTCGGCTCGATCTCGACCGAGGCGCACACCACCCTCGCCATCGCCATGAATCGCATCGGCGGCAAGTCGAACACCGGCGAGGGCGGCGAGGACCGGCGGCGTTACGCGCCGATCAAGGCGGGAGAGTCTTTACAAAGCAGATTGGGAAAGACCCGCGTCGAGGTCGAGATCCGTCTTCGCGAAGGCGATTCGCTCAAGTCCAAGATCAAGCAGGTGGCCTCGGGCCGCTTCGGCGTCACGACCGAGTACCTGGCGAGCGCCGAGATGCTGCAGATCAAGATCGCGCAAGGCGCGAAGCCCGGCGAAGGCGGCCAGCTCCCCGGACGCAAGGTCTCGGAGTACATCGCCGAGCTGCGCTACTCGACGCCTGGCGTCGAGCTGATCTCGCCGCCGCCGCACCATGACATCTACTCGATCGAGGACCTGGCGCAGCTGATCCACGATCTGAAGAACTCCAATCCGCAGGCCCTGGTCTCGGTGAAGCTGGTGTCCGAGGTCGGCGTCGGCACGGTTGCCGCCGGCGTGGCGAAGGGCAAGTCCGACCACGTCACCATCGCCGGCCATGACGGCGGCACCGGCGCATCGCCCTGGTCATCGATCAAGCACGCCGGCACGCCGTGGGAGCTCGGCCTCGCCGAGACGCAACAGACTCTGGTTTTAAACCGGCTGCGCGGGCGCATCGCGGTGCAGGTGGACGGCCAGATGAAGACCGGCCGCGACGTGGTGGTCGGCGCCATCCTCGGCGCCGACGAGTTCGGCTTCGCTACCGCGCCGCTGGTGGTCGAGGGCTGCATCATGATGCGCAAGTGCCACCTGAACACCTGTCCGGTCGGGATTGCCACGCAGGACCCGCAGCTGCGCCGCAAGTTCGAGGGCAAGCCCGAGCACGTGGTGAACTACTTCTTCTTCGTCGCCGAGGAAGTGCGGGAGCTGATGGCGCAGCTGGGCGTTCGTCGCCTGGACGAACTGATCGGCCGCACCGAGCTGCTCGACATGAAGAAAGGCGTCGAGCACTGGAAGGCGAAAGGCCTCGACTTCTCCAGGATCTTCGCCATGCCCAGCGTGCCGGCGGAAGTGGCGCGGTTCCACTGCGAGACGCAGGACCACGGCCTGGAGAAGGCGCTCGACAACCGGCTCATCGAGCTGGCGCAGCCGGCGCTCGAGCGCGGCGAAAAAGTGCTCATCGAGACGCCGATCCGCAACATCAACCGCACGGTAGGCACGATGCTGTCGCACGAGATCGCCAAGCGCTACGGCCACGACGGGCTGCCCGAGGACACGATCCACATCCGTTTCGCCGGCTCCGCGGGGCAGAGCTTTGGCGCCTTCCTCGCGCGCGGCGTGGTCCTCGACCTGGTGGGCGACACCAACGACTACTGCGGCAAGGGGCTCTCGGGCGGCCGCATCTCGGTTCAGCCCTCGCCCAAGTTCCGCGGCGAGCCGAGCGAGAACATCATCACCGGCAACGTCGTGCTCTACGGCGCGATTGCCGGCGAGGCGTATTTCCGCGGCGTCGCGGGCGAGCGCTTCGCGGTCAGGAATTCCGGCGCCCGCGCGGTCGTGGAAGGTGTCGGCGACCACGGCTGCGAGTACATGACCGGAGGCGCGGTGGTCGTGCTCGGCACGACCGGCCGCAACTTCGCCGCCGGCATGTCGGGCGGCTTCGCCTACGTGCTCGATGTCGACGGCGAATTTGTCAAACGCTGCAACAGCTCGATGGTCGATCTCGAGCCGCTCGCGCCGGAGTCCGAGGACGAGGCGAGCGTCAAGCGGCTGATCGAGAATCACGCGCGCTATACCAATTCCAAGAGAGCCTCGCAGGTCCTGGAGAAGTGGAGCGAATACCGCGCCCGCTTCGTGAAGGTCTTTCCGAAGGAATACCGCCGCGCGCTGGCCGAGATGGCGGGACAGAAGAGGGCGGCCGCCTAGGTGGAGAAATGAGTGGGTAAGGTCACCGGGTTCCTCGAGTTCGGCCGCGTCGAGGAGCCGCACGAGCCTACCGAGGCCCGCAGGAAGCACTACCGCGAGTTCTACCTGCGCCTGTCCGACGAGGCGGCGGGAGTGCAAGGCGCGCGCTGCATGGATTGCGGCGTGCCGTTCTGCATGTCTGGGTGCCCGGTCAACAACATCATCCCGGACTGGAACGACCTGGTTTACCGGCAGGACTGGAAGACGGCGATCGAGGTGCTGCACTCGACCAACAACTTTCCGGAATTCACCGGCCGCATCTGTCCGGCGCCCTGCGAGGAAGCGTGCGTGCTGCGCATCAACGAGGACCCGGTCGGCATCAAGTCGATCGAGCACGCCATCATCGACAAGGCCTGGGAAGAGGGCTGGGTGCGGCCGCTGCCCGCGGCGCACAGGACGGGAAAGAAGGTCGCGGTCGTCGGCTCGGGCCCGGCCGGGCTTGCCTGCGCGCAGCAGCTGGCGCGCGCCGGCCACGACGTGACCGTGTTCGAGAAGAGCGACCGCATCGGCGGGCTGCTGCGTTACGGCATTCCCGACTTCAAGCTCGAAAAAGGCGTGATCGACCGGCGCCTGGAGCAGATGCGCGCCGAGGGGGTGAAATTCCGCCCTGCGGTTTTCATCGGCGTGCGCTCGCCGGCCGGCGGTGTGGGCAGCGACGCGCGCGAGAATATATCTCCGGATCAGTTGAAGGCGGACTTCGATGCGATCGTGCTCGCAGCCGGCGCAGAGCAGCCGCGCGACCTGCCGATTCCCGGGCGCGCGCTCGATGGCGTGCACTACGCGATGGATTTCCTGCCGCTGCAGAACAAGCGCGTCGCCGGCGATGGCGGCGTGCCCGAGCTCTGGGCAACCGACAAGCACGTCGTGATCATCGGCGGCGGCGACACCGGCTCGGACTGCGTCGGCACGTCCAACCGCCACGGCGCCAGGTCGATCACGCAGTTCGAGGTGCTGCCGATGCCGCCGGACGTCGAGAACAATCCGGTGTGGCCGTATTGGCCGGTGCGGCTGCGCACCTCCTCGTCGCACGAAGAGGGCGTGAACCGCGACTGGTCGGTGGCCACCAAGGAATTCGTGGGCGAGAGCGGAAAGCTCAAAAAGCTGCGCGCCGCGCGGCTGGAATGGAAGGACGGCAAGCCGCAGGAAGTGCCCGGGTCGCAGTTCGAGATGCCGGCCGACCTGGTGCTGCTGGCGATGGGCTTCGTCTCGCCGCTGCAGTCAATGCTCGAGGAGTTCGGCGTGCAGAAGGACGCCCGGGGCAATGCCCGGGCCGACACGGACGGAGCGCGCGCTTACCTGACGTCGGTGCCGAAGGTGTTCGCGGCGGGCGACGTGCGCCGCGGCCAGTCGCTCGTCGTCTGGGCGATCCGCGAAGGCCGCCAGTGCGCCCGCTCGGTGGACGAATCTCTGATGGGCTTCTCAGAGCTGCCGCGCTAGCAGCGGGCGGATCTGCTCCCAGTCGTTCGGGAACAGGTTGAGCTTGGCGGCTCGATCCTTGTCCAGATACGAGTAGTCGAGCGCCATGAATTCGGCGCACAGGCGGCCCAGGTTGTCGGCGATGAAGCGCGAAGAGGGGTCGAGGTTGCGCACCACGGCGAGGCCGGTCGGCGGCGTGGCGATCGTGTGAATCGACAAGTCGGGGCGATATTTCTTCAGCAGCACGATCAGCCGCCATATATCGCCGCTCCAGAAACCCCACAAGCGCTCGCGCTGCGCCGTTCTGCGGTCGTGCGGAAAGCAATCGTGGACCAGAATCGTCGATTGCGCAGTCGACAACCGCTCGAGGTGCATGAAATCGCGCAGCGCGAATTCGAAGTGATGCATGCCGTCGATCAGCGCGAGGTCGACCGGCAAGCCGCCCAATTCCGCGCGCACGTCGTGCCGCGCGAAAAAATCATCGCTGGTCTCTGCGAACACGCGCACGCTCGGCGGCAAGGGGAACGCAACGGCGGGTTCGGGGTCGATGCCGAGGGCGACGGTCCCGGGAAGCACGAGCCGCAACGACTTGCCGGCTTCTACCCCGATCTCGATGTACGTGCGCGGCCGCAGGTGGCCGTGGATCCGCTGCAGCACCTGGAAGTAGTCCTCCCCGTGCAGGAACATCTCGAAAAGCAGCGAATCTGCGGCTTCGAGCCCGGGGTCGAGATGCAATGCCCGCTCGCAGTAGCGCGCCGCCCGGTCGCGTTCGCCGGCCGCGGACGCGGCCATGGCGGCGGCATACACATAATTCGGCTTGGAGGACAGCCGCGCAGCCAGGGCGAGGTGCGGAAGCGCCCTGCGCGGACGTCCCCCTTGAAGGAGTGAAGCGCCGCGCCAGTACAATGCGTCAGCCACGATTCGAAGGAGCATCATCGCAAAATCACCGAATCCTCACCAGGCTGAGCATCGCCGATTCGCGCGCAATATTAGCCTAGAATCCGCGTGATGCCGCTCGACGTGATCGTACTGGCCGCCGGCCTGGGCAAGCGCATGCGCTCGGAGCTTCCCAAGGTGCTTCATCCGCTTGCCGGCCGGCCGCTGCTCGCCCATGTGCTCGACGCCGCGCGCGCGCTCGCGCCGCGCAGGATGTTCGTCGTGCATGGTCATGGCGCCGAGCGCGTGCGCGCCGCGTTTCCCGATGCCGGGGTCGATTGGGTTCTGCAGGCCAAGCAGCTCGGCACCGGCCACGCCGTGCTGCAGGCGCTGCCGCAGGTAGCGTCCGACGCGGACGTGCTGGTCCTGTACGGCGATGTGCCGCTGGTGCGGCCTGCCACATTGAGGCGCCTGGTCGAGGGCGCTCGCGGGAGCGTAGGCATCGTTGTCGCCGAGCTCGACGACCCTTCGGGCTATGGCCGCATCGTGCGCGACGCGGCGCAGCGCGTCGCGCGCATCGTCGAGCAAAAGGATGCCACGGCGAGCGAGCTCGCCATCCGCGAAGTCAATTCCGGGTTTTTTTGCCTGAGCGCGCGGCGGCTCGCGCCATGGCTGTCGAAGATCGGCAATGACAATGCGCAGAACGAGTATTACCTCACCGATCTGGTGGCGCTCGCCGTGGCCGACGCCGTGCCGGTGCTCGCCGTCAAGGCCGAGGACCAGTGGGAAGTCGCCGGCGTCAATTCCATGCAGGAGCTCGCCGTGCTGGAGCGCGTCTGGCAGGGGCGCGAAGCGAGGCGGCTGCTCGAGGCCGGCGTGACGCTGGCCGACCCGGCGCGCATCGACGTGCGCGGCGCGCTCGAGTGCGGCCGCGACGTTTCGATCGACATCAACTGCGTGTTCGAGGGCCGCGTGAGCCTCGGCGACAACGTCCGGGTGGGACCGAACTGCGTGCTGAAAAACGTCAGCATCGGCGCCGGCACCGAGGTGCTCGCCTTCTCGCATCTCGACGACGCCGAGCTCGGCGAGCGTTGCCGCGTCGGGCCGTTCGCGCGGCTGCGGCCCGGCGCTCGCCTGGCGGAGGACGTGCATGTTGGAAACTTCGTCGAGGTCAAGGCGAGCCGCCTCGGCGCCGGCTCCAAGGCCAACCACCTCTCGTACCTCGGCGACTCCGAGGTCGGCAGCCGCGTGAACGTGGGGGCTGGAACCATCACCTGCAACTACGACGGCGCCGCGAAGCACCGTACCGTGATCGAGGACGACTGCTTCATCGGCTCGGACGCGACGCTGGTGGCGCCGGTGCGCATCGCGCGCGGCTCCTATATCGGCGCCGGCTCGACCATCAGCAAGGACACGCCGCCGGGACAGCTCACCGTGGCGCGCGCCCGGCAGGTGTCGATCCCGTCCTGGAAACCACCGCGAAAGAAAGGCTGAGATCATGTGCGGCATCGTCGGCGCGGCAGCGCGTCGCGACATCGTCCCGGTCCTCGTCGAAGGCCTGCGCCGGCTTGAGTACCGCGGCTACGACTCCTGCGGCGTAGCGGTGCTTTTCGACGGCCAGATCGGGCGCGTGCGCAGCGTCGCGCGCGTCGCAAACCTGGCAATTCAAGTTGGCGAAAAACACATCGAAGGCGCGACGGGTATCGCCCACACGCGCTGGGCGACGCACGGGGCGCCGGCGACCGAGAACGCGCACCCCCTGGTCTCGCACGGGGAAATCGCGCTGGTGCACAACGGCATCATCGAAAACCACGAAGAGCTGCGCGCCGAGCTGCAGGCGGCGGGATACCGCTTCGAAAGCCAGACCGATACCGAGGTCATCGCGCACCTCGTGCATAGCTACTACCGCGGCGACCTGGCGGAAGCAGTGCGCGCGGCGGTGAAGCGCCTGGCCGGCGCTTACGCCATCGCGGTGCTGGCAAGCAAGGAGCCGCATCGCGTGGTCGGCGCGCGCTCCGGCAGCCCGCTGGTGGTGGGAGTCGGGGAAAAAGAATTCTTCCTCGCCTCCGATGCGCTCGCGCTTGCCGGCACGACCGAGCGCATCGCCTACCTCGAGGACGGCGACGTGGTTTCCATCGACCGGGAGGGCTGGCACGCCGTCGACCGCGACGGCCGCGCCGCGCCGCGCGAGGTGCGCACGGTGAAGACCGCCGGCGCCGCGGCCGAGCTGGGTCCCTATCGCCACTTCATGCAGAAGGAGATCTTCGAGCAGCCGCGCGCGGTCTCGGACACGCTCGAGTCGGTGGCGACGGTCACCCCGGCGCTCTTCGGCGGCCAGGCGCAAGAGCAGCTCGCCGAGGTGGACTCGGTGCTGATCCTCGCCTGCGGTACCAGCTTCCATGCCGGCCTGGTGGCGCGGCACTGGATCGAGGCGCTGGCAGGACTGCCCTGCAACGTCGAGATCGCGAGCGAATACCGCTACCGCTCCAGCGTCCCCAACCCGCGCACGCTGGTCACGCTGGTGTCGCAGTCGGGCGAAACCGCCGATACCCTGGCGGCGCTGAGGCACGCCCAGGCGCTGGGGCACGGCAGGACGCTCTCCGTCTGCAACGTGGCGACCAGCGCCATGATGCGCATGACGCGGCTCGCCTTCCTCACGCATGCCGGGACCGAGATCGGCGTCGCCTCGACCAAGGCCTTCACCACGCAACTGATCGCCCTGTTTCTTCTTTCGCTGACCCTGGCCAAGGCCCGCGGGCGCCTCGGCGCCGAGGAGGAGACCGCGCATCTCAAGCGCCTGCGGCACTTGCCCACGGCGCTCGCCGCGGTGCTCGCGCTCGAGCCGCAGGTCATGGCGTGGGCCGAGCGCTTCGCGAAGAAAGAGCACGCGCTGTTTCTCGGCCGCGGGCTGCACTACCCGATCGCGCTCGAGGGGGCGCTGAAGCTGAAGGAAGTCTCCTATATCCACGCCGAAGCCTACGCCGCGGGCGAGCTGAAGCATGGACCGCTCGCGCTGGTCACCGGGGACATGCCCGTAGTGACGGTGGCACCGAACGACGCGCTGCTCGAGAAGCTCAAATCGAACATGCAGGAAGTGAGGGCGCGCGGCGGCGAGCTGTACGTGTTCGCCGATGCCGACACGCGTATCGCCACCTCGACCGGCGTGAACGTGGTGCGCCTGCCCGAGCACTACGGCCTGCTGTCGCCGATCCTGCACGTCGTGCCGCTGCAGCTCCTCGCCTACCACGCGGCTCTCGTTCGCGGCACCGACGTCGATAAACCGAGAAATCTGGCCAAGTCCGTCACGGTCGAGTAGGCCGAGGGTGGAGCGCTACGATGCAGTCGTCATCGGCGCCGGGCACAACGGCCTCACCTGTGCCTGCTATTTGGCGAAGGCCGGCCTCAGGGTAAAAGTGCTCGAGCGCCGCGCCGCCGTCGGCGGCGCGGCAGCCAGCGCGGAGTTCCATCCCGGGTTCCGCAATTCGGTTGCGGCTTACACCGTCAGCCTGCTGCAGGCCAAGGTGATCCGCGACCTGCGCCTCTCGGAGCATGGCCTGCGCATCGTCGAGCGCCCGCTGGCCAACTTCCTGCCGCTCGAAAACGGCTATCTGAAGGTAGGCGGCGGCCTGCAAGCCACGCAGCGCGAGCTGGCGCGCTTTTCCGCGCGCGACGCCGAGCGGCTGCCCCACTATTGGGCGGTCCTGGGGCGTGTTGCGGACGCGCTGCGCGAGCTGGCGCTGCAATGCCCGCCGAACGTCGGCGGCGGCTTCATCGACCTGCTGCGCGCCCTGAAGGCCGGCAGGCTGCTCAAGGCGCTCGACATGGAGGCGCGACGCGATTTCCTTTTCTTTTTCACGCGCAGCGCCGGCGAGCTGCTCGAGCAGTGGTTCGAGTCGGAAGGCATCCGCGCGGCGTTCGGCTTTGACGCGGTGGTGGGCAATTACGCTAGCCCTTACCACGCCGGAACGGCGTACGTGCTGCTTCACCATTCGTTCGGCGAGGTCAACGGCAAGCGCGGCGTGTGGGGACACGCGATCGGCGGCATGGGAGCGATAAGCGAGGCGCTCGCGGCCGAGGCGCGCCGCCACGGCGTCGACATCGAGTGCAATGCGCGCGTGGTCCGCGTCGCGCAGGGAACGGTGCTGCTGGAGGACGAGCGCAAGATCACGGCGCGCGCGGTGGTGGCCAACGTGAACCCCAAGCTGCTCTATCTCGAGCTGGTCGACAGGAGCAGCCTGCCGCCGGAGTTCGTCGCCCGGATGCAGCGCTATAAATGCGCCTCGGCGAGCTTTCGCATGAACGTCGCGCTGTCGGCGCTGCCGCGCTTCGCCTGCCATCCGGAGCCGGGACCGCACCATGCCTCGGGCATCATCATGGCGCCGTCGCTCGCGTACATGGACTGCGCCTATCTCGATGCGCGCCAGGATGGCATTTCGCGCTCGCCGATCGTCGAGATGGTGATCCAGAGCACGCTCGACGATACGCTGGCGCCCAGGGGCGCACATGTCGCGAGCCTGTTCTGCCAGCATTTTGCGCCCGAGGCCGACTGGAGCCTGCGCAAGCAGGAAGCGGTCGAGCGCATCTTCGATGTGATCGAGTCGCACGCGCCCGGCTTCCGCGCCAGCCTGATCGCCTACAGCGCCCTGTCGCCCGCCGACCTCGAGCGCGACTTCGGCCTCGTCGGCGGCGACATCTTCCACGGTGCGCTCACGCTGGATCAGCTCTGGTCGGCGCGGCCGCTGCTCGGTTATGCTGATTACCGTGCTCCGCTCGACGGCTTGTACCTGTGCGGCTCCGGCGCGCATCCCGGCGGCGGCGTGACCGGCGCGCCGGGCCATAATTGCGCGCGGGAAGTGCTGCGCGACCTCGGGCGGCGATTTCCCGGATAGGCAGCCAAGGAGAAAACCATGCGTGGATTCGGGATGGCGGTTGCGGCGCTCTGTACCCTGCTGTTGTCCGGCTGCGGCTACAACCAGCTGCAGAGCAGGGACGAGCAGGTGAAGGCGGCGTGGTCCGAGGTACTGAACCAGTATCAACGCCGCGCCGACCTGGTACCGAACCTGGTCAACACGGTGAAGGGCTTTGCCCAGCAGGAGAAAGACGTCTTCACGCAGGTGACGGCGGCGCGCTCGCGCGTCGGATCGATTCAGGCGACGCCCGAGCTGGTCGACAACCCAGAGGCGTTCGCTCGGTTCCAGGCGGCGCAGCGCGAGCTCGGCGGCGCGCTCTCGCGCCTGCTGGCGGTTGCCGAGTCCTATCCGCAGCTCAAGTCGGACGCGAATTTCCGCGACCTGCAGGCGCAGCTCGAAGGCACCGAGAACCGCATCGCGGTGGCGCGCAACCGCTACATCAGGGCGGTGCAGGAGTACAACGTGACGGTGCGCTCGTTTCCGAGCAACCTGACCGCGATGGTTTTCGGCTTCAAGCCCAAGCCGAATTTCACGGTGGAAAACGAGCAGGAGATCGCGAAGCCGCCGCGCGTCGATTTCGGCGCCAAGGGCAAGTGATCCGGCTCGTCGCGTGGTTTTTCGCCGCCGCGGCGTGGGCGCAGCAGTCCGTGCCGCCGCTCACGGCGCAGGTCGTGGACCAGACCGGGACCCTGACCACCGAGCAAAAAGCGGCGCTGGAGCGCAAGCTCAGGGAGTTCGAGTTGCGCAAGGGCGCCCAGATCGCCGTGCTCATGGTGCCGAGCACTGCGCCCGAGCCGATCGAGCAGTACTCGTTGCGCGTCGTCGAGCAGTGGAAGCTGGGCCGCAAAAAGGTCGACGACGGCGCCCTGCTCATCGTCGCGAAGAACGACCGGGCGCTGCGCATCGAGGTGGGCTACGGTCTGGAGGGCGCGCTCAACGACGCCACCGCCAAGCGCATCGTGAGCGACATCATCGCGCCGCGCTTTCGCGACGGCGATTTCTTCGGCGGCGTCAGCGCCGGCGTCGACGCGATGATGGGCGTCATAGAGGGCGAGCCCCTGCCTGCGCCGAAAAAAGCGGCACCCTCCGAAGGCGGCAATGTCGGGCAAGCGCTGCCAGTCCTGCTGATTCTCGCACTGGTGGCCGGAGGCCTGCTGCGCGCGACGCTCGGCCGGTTTCTCGGCGGCGCCATCACGGGCGGAATGGTTGGCGCGCTGGCGTGGCTGCTCGTCGGAACGCTGGCGGTCGCGCTCTTCGCGGGAGTGATTGCATTCCTGTTCACGCTGCTCGGCGGGGGCCGCGGTTACGGCTATTACGGCGGCTTTCCCGGCGGCTTCGGCGGCGGCGGATTCAGCAGCAGCGGCGGATTCAGCGGGGGCGGCGGCAGCTTCGGCGGCGGCGGCGCATCGGGGCGCTGGTGACATGGATCTAGCCCGCATTGCCCGGCACCTGTTCGTCCTTCCTGCTGCGGCGCGGCGCGCGTTTCCGCCGGGGAGCCTCGACGCCATCGAGAAGGCCATCCGCGAAGCCGAGCGCACGCACGCCGGGCAAATTCGCTTCGCCGTGGAGAGCTCGCTCGACGTGGCCATGCTTTTACGCGGCGGCAGCGCGCGTGAGCGCGCCCTGGAAGTCTTCTCCCAGCTTCGGGTCTGGGATACCGAGCACAACAACGGCGTGCTGATCTACCTCCTGCTCGCGGAGCGCGACGTGGAGATCGTCGCCGACCGCGGCATCCACGCAAGGACCGGGCCGCAATGGGAGGAGGTCTGCCGCGCGATGGAAGCCGAGCTCAGGCAGGGAAACTATGAAAAGGCGGTAACAGACGGAATCCGCGCGGTGGCGCGGCATCTGGCGCGGCATTTCCCGGGCAGCCGGGCGAACGAGCTGCCCGACAGGCCGGTGGTGCTCTAGTCTTTGTCGCCGGAGTAAACTCGAAGCCATGAGCATCTACAGGGAAAAGGCGGTCCGCCCGGCTCAGCAGCTGCCGATGAGCGAGGCCGAGCGCAAGGCGCGCGTCGAGCTCGCGGCGTGCTACCGCGTGTTCGACATGCTCGGCTGGACCGAGCTGATCTTCAACCACATCACGCTGCGCGTGCCGGGGCCGGAAGTGCGCTTTCTCATCAATCCGTTCGGGCTGCATTACCGCGAGATCACCGCCTCGAACCTGGTCCTGATCGACATCGAAGGCCATCCGCTGCGCGAGTCGCGCTGGCCGGTGAACCAGGCCGGCTTCGTGATCCATTCGGCGATCCACGGCGCGATCGAGCGGGCGCACTGCGTGATGCACACGCACACCACCACCGGCTGCGCGGTCGCCGGCCTGAAGGACGGCCTGTCGCACGACAATTTCTACGGCGCGATGCTCCATGGCCTGGTCGCCTACCACGAGTTCGAGGGCATCACGGTCGACCCCGGCGAGAAGGGGCGCCTGGTGCGCGACATCGGCGACAAGCCGGCCGTGATCCTGCGCAATCACGGCCTGCTCGCCTGGGGGCCGAGCGTGCCGGAAGCCTTCCAGGTGCTGTGGACCCTGCAGCGCGCCTGCGACTTGCAGATCGCCACGAGCGCCGCCGGCGCGCCCAATCCCATCCGGCCCGAGGTGCTCCGGCAGACGGTGCGCGAATCGAGCATCGCCGAGAAGCGCACCTGCGACGACGTTTTCGCGGCCATGGTCCGGCTGGTGGAGGCGAAAGACCCGTCGTACCGAGATTGACGTTTACGTAAACGTAAACTAGGCTAGCGCGATGACCGACCTGTCGGACTCAGCCAAGCTCGTCTACAAGGCGAAGCACAAGATCCGCTTCGTCACCGCGGCGAGCCTGTTCGACGGCCACGACGCGTCGATCAACATCATGCGGCGCATCCTGCAGGCCTCGGGCGCCGAGGTGATCCACCTCGGGCACAACCGCTCGGTCGAGGAGATCGTCAACGCCGCGCTGCAGGAGGACGTGCAGGGCATCGCCGTCTCCTCCTACCAGGGCGGGCACATCGAGTTCTTCAAGTACATGCTCGACCTGCTGCGCAGCCGCGGCGGCGAGCACATTAAGGTGTTCGGCGGCGGCGGCGGCGTCATCGTTCCGGCCGAGATCAAGGAGCTGCAGGACTACGGCGTCGCGCGCATCTACTCGCCCGAGGACGGGCAGCGCATGGGCCTGCAGGGCATGATCAACGACATGCTGGCGCGCTGCGATTTCGATCCGGCGCAGCACGCGCCGAAGGAGCTGAAGAAGGGCGATCTGCGCGCGCTCGCCCGGACGATCACCGCTCTTGAATCGGGTGTTTTAAAGATAAAAGATTCACTTCATAAAGAGAAAACAGGGGTACCCGTTCTTGGCGTCACCGGCACGGGGGGCGCAGGAAAATCTTCGCTGACCGACGAGCTGGTGCGCCGTTTCCGCCTCGATCAAGGCGACGCTCTGCGCATCGCGGTGCTGTCGGTCGACCCGACGCGCAGGAAAACCGGCGGCGCCCTGCTGGGCGACCGCATCCGCATGAATGCGATCCACCAACCGGGGATCTTCATGCGCTCGTTTGCCACGCGCGAGGCGGGGAGCTCGCTGTCGGCTGCGCTCGGCGACGCCATCGCCGCGTGCCAGGCAGCGGGGTTCGAGCTGATCATCGTCGAGACGGCCGGCATCGGCCAGGGCGATGCGGCCATCGTGCCGCACGCCGACGTTTCGCTTTACGTGATGACGCCGGAGTTCGGCGCCGCGAGCCAGCTCGAGAAGATCGACATGCTCGACTTCGCCGATTTCGTGGCGATCAACAAGTTCGACCGCAAGGGCGCGGAGGACGCGCTGCGCGACGTGCGCAAGCAGGTCCAGCGCAACCGCCAGGCCTTCGGCACGAGCGCCGAGCAGATGCCGGTGTTCGGCACCATCGCCTCGCGCTTTAATGACGACGGCGTGACCGCCCTGTACCACGCCGTCGCCGCCAGGCTTGCCGAGAAGGGGCTGAAGCTCAAGCCCGGCCGCCTGCCGCGGCTCGATGCCAAGGTCCCTTCGGACGTGCACGTCATCATTCCGCCCAAGCGCCAGCGCTATCTCGCCGAGATAGCGGAAACGGTAAGGGCGTATCACCAGTTTGCCTCTGAGCAGTCGAGAATCGCGCGCGAGAGGCAGCAGCTCGCGGCGACCCGGGCGATGCTCGGAAAGGAGCTGCCTGAAATACAGTCCCTGCTCGCGCAAAGATCGCTCGATGCGGATGCGAAGGCGCTGCTTGATTCCTGGCCCGAGACGCTGAAGACCTATTCCGGCGACGAGCACGTCGTGAAAGTCCGCGGCAAGGAAATCCGCACCGCGCTCGGCAGCGCGTCGCTGTCGGGCACCAGGGTTCCCAAGGTCGCGCTGCCCAAATTCGAGGACCACGGCGAGCTGCTGCGCTGGCGCCTGCGCGAGAACCTGCCGGGTGAGTTTCCGTTCACCGCGGGGGTGTTCCACTTCAAGCGCGAGAA
>VBBY01000249.1 GCA_005881595.1 Betaproteobacteria bacterium
CTTGTTCATGTAAGAGCCGAGGAAGTGCAGTCCGACTCCGCCCATCTCGCCGATCCGTTGCGTCCAGTTCAGCGCGAGGTCGACGCCCGTGGTCTTGTAGCCGCCCAGGTTGTCAGTGAAGGCATCGATGCCGCCGCTCGTGAACAGCCACAGGGTTTGCTGGGAATCCCGGTGAATGAGGTTGCAGAGCAGCCCGTTATTCAAACACTGATTGAGGACACTCGCGGGCGGAGGAGCATTGATGGCGTCATCGATCTTGATGCTCCACCAATCGATCGTGCCGGTTAAATTCCTGGTCGGATTGAAGACGAAACCCAGGGTCCAAGTGTTTGCCTGGTGCTGCCGTAGTTCGTAGTCACGCCGGTACGCGCGCACTGCGCCGCCGAGAACTTCGTCCCGCCGCCGCACGGGTCGGAATTCATATCGAAGAGGTTGTTGCCGACTCCCTGGAACAACTCGACGATGTTCGCGTGGCGAATCGCGTGTTGATAGCTGCCGCGCAGGCGATAGGCCTTCACCGGTGCCCACTCGGCTCCAAGGCCGTAGGTGTTGGTGTTCTTGCTGTCGCTGTAGGACGAATGCCGCGCGCTGCCGCTCACGCTGAGAAGGTCCGCCATGGGAACCCCTTCGACGAGCGGCACCCGTACCTCGCCAAAGAACTCGTTTGAACGCAGGCTGCCTTTGGCGCCAATCGTCGGTCCGCCCTGCCCTGCAAGGTCGAAGGTCGAAAACTCGGTATCGGTGTCTAAGTTGAGAGTTTCCTTGCGCCACTCGACGCCAGCCACGACGCCTACGCCCGTCTTGGCAGACGGAAGCTTCAAGCCGTAGCTGCCCAGGTCCGACGAGAAGGTGGCGTTGGCGACATTCTGCTCGGTGTAGCCGCTCTTGAAACCCGGCGTCTGCACATAGGCGATGGCATCATTTGTGACTCCGCCCAGTTGCCAGATGTTGTACGGCCTGCAGTTGGGGTCGTCCGCTACCCCGGTGGTGCCCGTCGTTTCCGAGCGGCAGACCGGCTGGCCGGCAGCAACACGCGGAGAGCCGCCGGAGGCCGGGTTGGGTATGACATCGAGGGCCTTCGCTATCCGAGCCTTCGAAAAGTCATTTAGATAATGTTCCTGGTAGACGACCTTCCCGGTCTGGAAGAAAGCGTCGTAATTCCAGTTCGTGAGGACGTCGCCTTTCAGGCCGAACACGCCGCGATAGGACGTGTGGCGGATGTCGTCGATTCTTCCTCCGCCTTCGATGTTGCGCCTGCCGATCACCACGAGCGACTTGTCTCCGGCCGTAGCGAATGCTGGCGCGCCGGGGGCGGTAGCGTTGGCGGCGGCGAGTTGC
>VBBY01000035.1 GCA_005881595.1 Betaproteobacteria bacterium
ATCTCGGTCGTGCGGTCGCGCACCTTGTAGCCGGCGTACGCAGCGAGTGGCACATCGAAAAGGGCGGCTTCTGGTGGCTCTCCGGCGAGGCGCCGGTCGCCGTCAGAGCGGTGCTGTCACCTGACCTGCTGTAAAACCGACACTTTCCTGTCGGAAAGGCCACTCACGATGAGCTTCATGCCGATTGCCTTCCAGTAGTCGGCCTCCGACTCGAGCGCCGCCGCCGAAAGCGGGTTCTCGTCGAGCCAGGACTGCGGCAGGTCGATGGCGAAGCCGCCCGCATCGCCCGCGACGCGCAGGAACGGCAGCTTCAAATCGGTGCGGCTGCGCAGAATCAGCGACGCGGTGCGCAGCGCGAACACCAGCTTCCAGTCCGCGCCCTCGAGCCCTGCGTCCTGCACCTTGGAGAGCTTGCCGCGGTGCGCGAGCACGACGCGCGCGAGCCGCGCCTGCTCCATGCGCGAGAAGCCCGGCATGTCGGCATTCGACAGGACGTACGCGGAGTGCTTGTGATACTGGGCGTGCTCGATCGACAGGCCGATCTCGGCGAGCCTGGCCGCCCACTCGAGCACCAGGCGGTCGACGTCGTCGTCGCGCTCGGCGCCGGGCGCGAGCCCGTCGTAGATCTTCAGCGACAGGCTCCTGACTCTTTCGGCCTGCGCGGCGTCGATGTGATAGCGCCGCACGAACTGCGTCACCGTCGCTTCGCGCATGTCGCGGTGCTGCACGCGGCCGAGCAGGTCATACAGCACGCCGTGGCGCAGCGCGCCCTCCGACACCTTCATCGCCTCGATGCCGAGCTCGTCGAGCGCCGCGCTCATGATGGCGAGCCCGCCCGGCAGCACCGGCGCGCGGTTCGGCCGCAGCCCGGCGATGCGCTCGGGATCGGCCTTCTCGTGCTTGATGAGCAGCGCGCGCAGGCGCTCGAGCCCTTCGCGCGTCAGCCCTTCGTCGGCGAAGCCGTTCTCGCGCAGGATGTTCTGCATCGAGCGCGCGGTGCCCGAGGAGCCGACCGCTTCATCCCAGCCGGCGGCGCGATAGCCGTGCACGATACCCGCGAGCTCCTGCCGCGCGGCAAGCTCGGCGGCCTTCATGCGCGGCTTGTCGATCTTGCCGTCGGCAAAGAATTTCAGGCTGTAGCTCAGGCAGCCCATGTAGAGCGATTCGGTGAGCTGCGGCTCGAAGCCGGTGCCGATGATGATCTCGGTCGAGCCCCCGCCGATGTCGATCACCAGGCGCCGCGTATGTGGCGGGCCGGCGGCGGCGGGCAGCGAATGCGCCACGCCCAGATAGATCAGGCGCGCCTCCTCGCGACCCGAGATCACCTCGATCGGAAAGCCGAGCACCTGCCTCGCTTCGCGCAGGAACTGCGGCGAGTTCTTCGCCACGCGCAGCGCGTTGGTGCCGACCGCGCGAACCGCCTGACGAGGGAAGCCGCGCAGGCGCTCGGCGAACCTGGCAAGCGTCTCCAGCGCCTGCGCCTGGGTGCCGCGGTCGATGCGCTTCTCGGCGGTGAGCCCGGCGCCCAGGCGCAGCACCTCGCGCAGCGCATCGAGCGGGTAGATCTGGCCGTCGACCACCCGTCCGATCTGCAGGTGAAAGCTGTTCGAGCCGAGGTCGACCGCCGCCAGAGTGTCGTGACGCGCCATGGCCCGGATACGCTAACACGGAACCGGTAAAATCAAGGCTTCCCCGTGAACCGCAGAGCAACGCTTCCGACGCAGTTTCTCAACCGCGAGCTCGGCATTCTCGCGCTCAACGGCCGCGTGCTGGCGATGGCGGCCGACGACGCGGTGCCGCTGCTCGAGCGGCTGCGTTTCATCACCATCGTCTCCTCCAACCTCGACGAGTTCTTCGAGATCCGCGTCGCCGGGCTGAAGGAAGGCATCAAGCTCGGGCTTCCCGAGCCGGGTCCGGACGCGCGCCCCGCCGCGGAGGTGTTCGAGGCGGTGAGCCGCGAGGCGCACGCGCTGGTCGCCGCCAAGTACAGGCTGCTCAACGACATCGTGCTGCCGGCGCTCGCCCGCGAAGGCATCGTTTTCCCGCGGCGCGAGGAGTGGAACCCGGCGCAGCGCCAGTGGATCCGCGAGTTTTTCTTCCGCGAGCTCCTGCCGGTGCTCACGCCGATCGGCCTCGACCCGGCGCACCCGTTTCCGCGCGTGTTCAACAAGAGCCTCAACTTCGCCGTCGAGCTGGAAGGCCGCGACGCCTTCGGCCGCGGCTCGCGCGCCGCGATCGTGCAGGCGCCGCGCGCGCTGCCGCGCCTCATTCGCCTGCCGAAGGCGATCGCCGGCGGGCCATACTCGTTCGTGTTCCTGTCATCGATCCTCCACGCTCACGTAGGCGAGCTGTTCGCCGGCATGAACGTGCCGGGCTCCTACCAGTTCCGCGTCACGCGCAATTCGGATCTGTTCGTGGACGAGGAAGAGATCAAGAACCTGCACACCGCGGTGCAGGGCGAGCTGCTGCACCGGCACTTCGGCGACGCGGTGCGGCTCGAGGTCGCCGACAACTGCTCCGAGCGCATGACCGAATTCCTGCTGCAGCAGTTCGGCCTGCAGCCAGCCGACCTGTACCGCGTCGAAGGGCCGGTGAACCTGTACCGGCTGCGCGAGGTTCCCGACCAGGTCGAGCGCCCGGATCTAAAGTATCCGCCGTTCCAGCCCGGCCTCGCGCCGGCGATCGATACGGACGACCTGTTCGGCGTGCTGAAGAAGCAGGACGTCCTGCTGCATCACCCCTTCCAGTCGTTCCTGCCGGTGATCGACTTCATCCGCGCCACCGCGAACGATCCGAGCGTGATCGCCATCAAGCAGACGGTGTATCGCACCGGCACCGACTCGGAGCTGATGGAGATCCTGGTCGACGCGGCGCGCAAGGGGAAGGAAGTGACCGTGGTGGTCGAGCTGATGGCGCGATTCGACGAGGAAGCGAACCTCAACTGGGCAGCGCGGCTGGAGGAGGTCGGCGCGCACGTCGTGTACGGCGTCGTCGGCCACAAGACGCACGCCAAGATGGCGCTCGTCGTGCGGCGCGAAGGCGACGCCGACGGCAAGGTGCTGCGGCGCTACGTCCACCTCTCGACCGGCAACTACCATCCCGCGACCGCGCGCCAGTACACCGACTTCGGCCTGATGACGGCCAACGAGGACTTGTGCGCGGACGTCAACGAGGTGTTCAAGCAGCTCACCGGCCTGGGGCGCGCGGGAAAGATGAAGCACGTCTGGCAGTCGCCGTTCACCCTGCACAGGAACATCATCGCCGCGATCCGCGGCGAGGCCAAGCTCGCCGCCGAAGGCAAGCCGGCGCGCATCATCGCCAAGATGAACTCGCTGCTCGAGCCGCGCATCATCGAGGAGCTCTACGCGGCTTCCGCAGCCGGCGTGAGGATCGACCTCATCGTGCGCGGCGTGTGCGCGCTGAAGCCCGGCATCGCCGGCCTGTCGGAGAACATCCGCGTGCGCTCGATCATCGGCCGCTTCCTCGAGCATTCACGCGTGTTCTACTTCCAGAACGGCGGCAGCGACGAGGTGTACCTGGCGAGCGCCGACTGGATGGACCGCAACTTCTTCCGCCGCATCGAGCTGTGCTTCCCGGTGCTCGACCCGGCCCTCAAGCGCCGCGTGATCCGCGAGGGCCTGCAGCCGTATCTCGACGACAACTGCCAGGCCTGGGAGATGGCGGCCGACGGCAGCTACGAGCAGCTCAAGCCGCGCCGCCGCCGCCGCTCGGCGCAGGAAGAGCTGCTGTTCACCCTCGCGACGCCGACCTGATGCTGCGGTCCATTTTCAGCGCCGCGCGCAACTCGCTTGCCGGCGTGGCGGCAGCGGCGCGAAACGAGGGCTCGTTCCAGGTCGAGCTGGCGGCGTCTGTCGTGCTTCTGCCGCTGGGGCTGTGGCTTGGCGGCACCGGCGTCGAGCGCGCGCTGCTTGTCTCCAGCGTGCTCATCGTGCTTTGCGCCGAGCTGGTCAATACGGCGCTCGAGGCGGCCGTGGACCGCATCTCGCTGGAAATCCACCCGCTGGCGAGGCGCGCCAAGGACATCGGCAGCGCGGCGGTGATGCTCGCGCTCGTCAATGCCGGCGTGGTCTGGCTGCTGGTGCTGTTCTCCTAGCGGCGGCTCGCCAGCCAGGCGAGCGCGCAGGCGAGCGCCGCCACCGCCAGCGCGTAGATCGACGCGACCACCGCCTGCAGCGCTGGATGCGCGCGCTCGGGCAGCGGCAGGCGCACCGCGGCCGGCACGAGCGCAAGCGCGGCCGCAGCGTGCCAGGGCAGTTTCGCGAGAAGCAGGGCTCCCGAGGCGAGCAAGGACGCGATCAGCCCCGCGGCAAGGGTGAAAGAGGTGCCCGCCGCCGCGCGGCTGCCGAAAATCATCGCCACCAGCAGGAAGCCGCTGCAGGCGGCGCCAAGCGCCAGGCCGTACATCCCGATCAGCGCCGAGGCGCTGAGGATCGCGCTGATGCCGGCGCCCAGGCCCAGCCCGACCCCGGCTGCGCCGGCACGAATCGGATGGGAATGCAGGTCGAGCATGAAGGCGACCGTGACGAGCACCAGCAAGCCGATCCCCACGCCGTGTCCGACCGCCTCCAGGGGCGCCCTCTGCATGAGCACCGTGGAAAAAACCCACGTCGAGGCGGCGCCTGCCAGCAGGCCCAGCATGATCCCGGCCGTGCGGGCGGGCTTGAACGCCAGGTCGGTTACCCAGCCGAGGAGCCCTGCTCCCATGCCGACCAGCGCGAGCTTGCGCAGGGCGGTGAGCGGCTCAAACACGAAATTGCCGGTCAGGTAAAGCGCGGTGGCGAAGCCAGCGGCCGCCGCGAGGCCCGCCAGGCGCAGCGGCATGCCGATCGCGGCCACCAGCAGGCCGACAGCGAACGGCGCAAGGCCGGCCTGCACCGCCGGATGCGAGAGCCAGGCCTCCATCAGCCGCGCCCCACGCGGATCACGCCCTTCAGCGAGCGCACTACCGCGAAGGCGCGCTTCAGCTGCCCGAGGTTCGCCACGTCGAAGGTGAAGCGCATGAAAGCGAGCTCGTCGCGGCTCTGCGTGCGCACCGCGGTGACGTTGATCCTCTCGCGCGCCAGAGCGTCGCAGATGTCCCTCAACAGGCCGCGCCGGTCCGCCGCGGTGACGGCCATGTCCAGGGCATAGCTGCCCTCGCCCTTGCCCCAATCGGTCTCGATCAGGCGCTCGGGCTGCCTCTCGGCGAGGCGCTTCAAGCTCGGACAATCCTCGCGGTGCACCGACACGCCCTTGCCGCGCGTGACGAAGCCGCGGATCGGATCCGGCGGCACCGGCTTGCAGCAGCGCGCGAGCTGCGTAAGTAGCCGGTCCATGCCAACGATAAGCACCCCGGCACCAGAGGTCTTGCCTCTGGTTTTCCTGGCAACTTCTTCCTTTCTTAAAGGCTCCGGTTCGGCGCCGCGCAAGGCGGTCTGCAGCTGCCGCAGGTTGATCTCGTCGCGCGCGACGGCGGCGAACAGGTCATCGGGCTTGCCGAACCCCAGCCGCGAGGCGAGCGATTCGAGGCTCCCCTGTGTTGCGCCTTCACGACGCAGCTCCTTCGCGACCGCGGCACGGCCTGCGGCGATGGTGTCCGCGAGCGCCTTGGCGTTGAACCACTGCCTGATTTTCTGGCGCGCGCGGGGGCTTTTCACGAAGCCTCGCTCGGCGCTGAGCCAGTCGCGCGACGGGCCGCCGGACTTCGCGGCGACGATCTCGACGCGCTGGCCGCTCGCCAGCGGCGTGTCGAGGGTCACGATGCGGCCGTCGACCCTGGCCCCGCGGCAGCGGTGGCCGAGGTCGCTGTGCAGCGCGTAAGCGAAGTCGAGCGGCGTCGAGCCGGCCGGCAGGTCGATGACCTTGCCTTGCGGAGTGAGGACGTAGACGCTGTCATCGATCGTCTTGGCGCTCTTCCCCCAGTCGGCGATCTCGTCGCGCCATGCCAGCAGCTCGCGCAGCCAGGCGATCTTCTGCTCGAAGGCGCCTTCGCGCCGGGAAGGCTTGCCCGGCTCCTTGTAGCGCCAGTGCGCGGCGACGCCGAACTCCGCCTGTCGGTGCATCTCCTCGGTGCGGATCTGCACTTCGAGCGTTCTGCCGGCCGGGCCGACCACCGCGGTGTGGAGCGACTGGTAGAGGTTTCCCTTCGGCCGCGAGATGTAGTCGTCGAACTCCTTCGGGATCGGCTGCCACAGGTTGTGCACCACGCCGAGCGCGGTATAGCAGTCCTTCACCGACGGCACGATGATGCGCGCGGCGCGTACGTCGTACAGCTCTGAGAAATCGAGCGACTTGCTGCGCATCTTGTTCCAGATGGAGTAGATGTGCTTCGGCCGCCCGGTGATCTCGGCCTTGACGCCCGCTTCCTCGAGCTCGCGCGCCAGGGTGGCGATGGTCCGGGCGATGTATTGCTGGCGCTCGACGCGCCGCTCGTCGAGCATCTGCGCGATGCGCTTGTAAACCTCGGGCTCGAGGTAGCGGAACGACAGGTCTTCCAGCTCCCACTTCAGCTGCCAGACGCCCAGCCGGTTAGCGAGCGGCGAGTAGATATCCAGGGTCTCTCTCGCATAGGAAACCCGTTCCGGGGATGTATTCTTGGAGAAGAACCGCAAGGTCTGCGTGCGGCTCGCCAGCCGGATCAGGACCACCCGCACGTCCTCGACCATGCCGAGGACCATCTTGCGCAGCACTTCGTTCTGCTCGTGCGGGTTGCCGCGCGTCGCTACGCGCAGCTGGTAGAGCTTCTCGACGCCCGCGGCAAGGCCGGCGATCTCCTCGCCGAAGCGCTCGCGCAGGGCATCGACGCCGCCGAGGTGCTTGGGGGCGGCAAACAGGATTCCGGCCGCCCTTCCCGGCACATCGAGGCCGATCGAGGCCAGGCTCGCCGCCAGGCCGAGCGCATGGCTCCAGGTCGGCTCGCCGGTCGAGAGCACCTGGCCGGCGTACATCGGCTCGGCGAACTCCAGCGCTCTGCCAAGCAGCGCCTGCTCGGCCGCCGCCAGGCCCTCGGCGAGCGGGCCGAGCGCCGCGGCGCTGTTTTGCGGGTGAAGCTGGACGACGGTGACCATGCGTTATTTTACGGGCTGATTGAGAAATTCCTATCTGCTGCTCACGCTCGCCGCGCTGTTCTGGTCGGGCAACTGGATCGCCGGGCGCGCGCTCGCCGGGCTGGTGCCGCCGGTGGCGCTCACCTTCTGGCGCTGGGCGATCGCGCTCGCCCTGATCGCGCCGCTCGTCGCGCCGCGGCTGTGGGCGCAGCGCACGCTGCTCGCGCGCGGCTGGAAGCCCATAGTCCTGCTCGGGCTTCTCGGCGGCGGGCTGCACAACGTGCTGCAGTACTGGGGGCTGCAGTACACCAGCGCGACCAACGGCTCGATCCTGAATTCGCTGACGCCGATTTTCATCATCGTGCTCGGCGCCGCGCTGCTGCGCGATCCGTTTCCCCGTGCCGCGGCGGCCGGCGCGTTGGTGTCGCTGGCGGGCGCCATGGCGATCATCACGCGCCTGGATTTCGAAGTTGTCAGGACATTTCAATTCAACCGGGGGGACTTGCTGATCATCGCCTCGCTCGCCATGCTGGCGGGCTATACGCTCGCCTTGCGCTGGCGGCCGCCGGGTCTCGATGCGCTCTCCTTCCTCGCCTGCTTCGCCCTGGTCGCCGAAGTGCCGGTCGGCATTGCCTATGCCGCCGAACATGCTGCCGGGCATCGCGTGATTGTTAACGCCACTTCGCTTATCGGTTTGAGCTATGTCGCCGTCTTTCCGGCGCTGCTCGCCTACCATTTCTGGAACCAGGGAGTCGCCGCGGTCGGCGCCGCGCGCGCCGGCGTGTTCATGCACCTGATGCCCTTCTTCGGCGCGGCGATGGGCGTCGCCTTCCTCGGCGAGCGCTTCGGGCTGCATCATGCGCTGGGCATGGTGCTGATCATCGCCGGCGTTACGATTGCATCGCGCAAATGGGCTGGCTGACCGACTGGCGGCGCAAGCGCGTGCTTTCCAGGCATCGCATGGACGATGCGCTTTGGAAAGCGGCGACCGGCGGCCTGAAGTTCCTTCCTGCAAGCGAAAAACTGAAGAGCCTGGTGTTGCTGTTCCTCGCCGAGAAGGAGTTCTCCGGCGCGCACGGCCTGGAGGTTACCGACGCGATGCGCGTCTCGATCGCTGCGCAGGCCTGCCTGCCGATCCTGGAGCTCGGGCTGGACTGGTATGCGGGCTGGACCGGGATCGTCGTCTACCCGGGCGATTTCCGAGTGCGGCGCGCCGAGCTCGACGAGCACGGCGTGATGCACGAATGGGACGACGAGCTCGCCGGCGAGGCGATGCCGGGCGGACCGGTCGTTCTGTCATGGGACGCCGCCGCCAACGACCCGTACATCAACGTCGTGATCCACGAGTTCGCCCACAAGCTCGACATGCTCAACGGCGCAGCGAACGGCATGCCGCCGCTGCACGCCGGCATGGACCGGCGCGCCTGGAAAGCGGCTTTCGACGAGGCCTACCAGGGCTTTTGCGACGCGGTAGAGCGCCGCCGGGACACCTGGCTCGATCCCTATGCGGCCGAGCACCCCGCGGAGTTCTTCGCGGTGATCAGCGAGGCGTTCTTCGAAGCCCCGCGCGAGACGCGGCGCCGCTATCCGGCGGTCTACGACCAGCTCAGGCTGTTTTACCGTCAAGATCCTGCGATATGACCGCCGAGGAAAAGCTGCCCCACGCGGGGGTCCGCGAGGATCGCGCCGGCGGCGGCTTCGATGCGCGTGCGGCCCAGCTCGAGGACCACGCCGAAGTCCGAGATCTCGAGCGCGCGCTTGGCGTTCTGCTCGACCATCAGGATCGAGACGCCTTTTGCGCGCAGGTCCTGCAGGATGCCGAAGGTCTCCTTCACCAGCAGCGGCGACAGGCCGATCGACGGCTCGTCGATCAGCATGAGCTTCGGTTCGAGCAGCAGGCCGCGCGCGATCTCGAGCAGCTTTTGCTCGCCGCCGGACAGCGTGGAGGCCTGCGCGCCGGCCTTGCGTCGAAGCATGGGGAAGCGCTCCATCAGCGATTCGATGCGCCCGGCGACGTTCGCGTCGCGTCCCGCCGCGGTCGCGCCAAGCTCCAGATTGTGCAGCACGGTCAGCTCCGGGAACACGTTGCGCCCCTGCGGCACGTAGGAAATCCCGAGCTCCAGCAGCCGCCGCGGGTCGAGGTTGGTGACCTCGCGGCCGTCGAACACGACGCGGCCGCGCTGCACGCGGAGCAGGCCGAACACCGCCTTGAAGACGGTGGACTTGCCGGCGCCGTTCGGCCCGATCACGGTCGTGATGGCGCCGCGCGCGACTCTGAAGCTCGTGCCGTTGAGCACGGTCTGCTTGCCGTAGCCGCCGACGATGTCCTCGACGGCAAGAATGTCGGTTTCCACTCAGGTTCCGAGATAAGCTTCGATTACCGCGCGGTCGTTGCGGATCGCTTCCGGCGCGCCCTCGGCGATGATGCGGCCCTCCGCGAGCACGAGGATGCGCGTACATAGCGACATCACGAACTCCATGTTGTGCTCGATCACCACGAAGGTGGAGCGCCCGGTCTCGTTGATCGCCTTGAGGCGCTCGCGCAGGCCGCCGAGCATCGTCGGATTGACGCCGCCCGCGGGCTCGTCGAGCAGTACCAGGCGCGGGCCTGCCATGAACGCCATCGCCACGTCGAGCAGCTTCTGCTGTCCGTAGCTCAGGGCGCCCGCGCGCTCCTCGGCGAGCGCCGCGAGGCGGAAGAAATCGATCATGCGGTTCGCCGCGGCGCTGAGGCCGGCGTCGCGCGGCCCGAACAGGCGCGACCACATGCCGCCCTCGTGCTCCTGGCCGGCAAGCAGCAGGTTCTCGCGCACCGAAAGCTGCGGAAAGACCTGCAGCAGCTGGAACGTGCGGCCGATGCCCAGGCGGTTCAGGTCGCAGGGCCGCATGCCGCCGATCGGCCGGCCATCGATGCGCACCTCGCCCGAGGAGGGCGCGAGCTGGCCGAGAATGCAGTTGAACAGCGTCGACTTGCCGGAGCCGTTGGGCCCGATCAGGCCGAGGATCTCGCCCGCGTGCACGGCGAACGACACCCCGTTCACGGCGCCGATGCCGCCGAACGACTTCCTCAGCTCGCGGACTTCGAGGAGCGCGGCCATGAAGTACGCAGGCGCTCGGCCAGCCCGAGCAGGCCCGACGGGAAGAATGCCAGCAGGATCATCACGAAGACGGCGTAAAGCATGAGGTAGAGCCCCTCGCTGAAGCGCAGCCATTCCGGCAGCAGCACCGACACCGCCGCGCCGAGGAATGGCCCGAAGAAGCGGCCCGCGCCGCCGACGATCACCATCAGCAGCAGGTTGAACGACAGGCCGGGGGTGAATGCCGTCGGCTCGATGAACTGCACCAGCGGCGCATAGAGCACGCCGGCGACCCCGCCGAGGGCGGACCCGATGGCGAACGCCATCAGGGTGTAGCGCCGCGTGTCGATGCCCAGCGACGAGGCGCGGATCGGGTTTTCCCTCAGGGCAGTGAACGCGCGTCCCCAGGGAGAGCGCAGCAGCCACCACGCAGCGATCGATGCAAGGGCCAGAACGCCGAGGCAGAAAAAGTAGAAGTCCTGCGGCGCCTTGGTCGACCAGCCGAGCAGCGCCGGCCGCGGAATCCCGCTGATCCCGTAGACGCCCTTGGTCAGCCATTCCTCGTTGCGCAGAATCAGGAACACGAGCGTCGCGAACGAGAGCGTGACGAACGCGAGATAGTGGTGCGCTACGCGCAGCGCCGGGTAGCCGAGCAGCCAGCCGACGACGAAGCACAGCAGCGCCGCGAGCGCGAAGGCGGCGCCCAGCGGCCAGCCCTGCGTGGTCAGCAGCGCCGCGGTATAGGCGCCGATGCCGACGAACGAGGCTTGCGCCAGCGAGATCTGGCCGGCGTAGCCGAGCGTCAGGTTCAGGCCGATCGCGGCAATGGTCATCACCGCCCACAGGCTCAGCAGGTAGATGCCGTAGGGCTTCAGGCCGAACGGCGCCGCGATGAGCAGCGCAACGCCGACGAACAGCAAAACGGGTCTCATACCGTGCGCTCTTCCACTCGCCCGAGCAACCCCTGCGGCCGCAACAGGATCACGGCAATGAGGAGAAACAGCGGGATGGCGGCCCGGTACTGCGCCGAGAGGTACGCGGCGACGAAGTTGTCCACTACGCCGAGCAGCAGCCCGCCGGCGATGGCGCCGCGCACCTGGTTGAAGCCGCCGACGATGGCGGCGACGAAGGCGACCAGGCCGAGCGTCTCGCCGTTGGTGAATTTGGCGAGGTAGATCGGGCTCACCAGAAACGAAGCAAGGGCGACCAGGCCGGCGTTGATGAGAAAGGTGTAGAGCACCATGCGGCCGACCGGGATGCCCAGCACGCGCGCGAGTGCCGGGTTCTGCGCGGTGGCCTGCATGCTGCGGCCGGTGCGGGTGCCGGCAAGGAAGTACTGCAGAGCCGCCACGGCGAGCGCCGCCACCGCGATGATGACCAGGTTCTGCACCGACACGACCATCCCGGCAACCTGCAGGTTGGTCGTCGCCCAGGCCGCGGGAAACGGCTGGGCGTCCGCGGCGTAGAACTCCTTCACGCCCTCCTTCATCAGGATCGCAAGCGCGATGGTCGAGATGACGAGCGGCAGGACCCCGTGGCGTATGACCGGCTCCACTACCAGCCGCTTGAACAGCAGGCCGAGCACGAGAAGCGAGACGGCGAAGCCGGCCAGCATCGCCATCGGGAACGATAAGCCGCCGAACTTCATCGCCGCGAGGACGAAGAAGGCCGGCAGCATCACGAACTCGCCCTGGGCGAAGTTGATCGTCTGCGACGTCTGCCACAGCAGCACGAAGCCGACGGCGACCAGCGCGTAGATGCCGCCGGTCGCCAGGCCGGCGAGAGCGAGCTGCAGAACGTCCGACAGCGCTTTACTTCCCGCTGCCCAGCTTGGGCAGGGTCTGGACGATTCTCTGCTTGCCCTCGACGACTTCGGCCAGGAAGCTGATCCGGTCGATGTCGCCGTTGTTATCCCAGGTGGTCTCCATCAGGATGCCGGGCTCCTGCTCTGGCTTGATGGTGAGGCCGTGCAGCGTCTTGGCGAGCAGCTTGCGATCGAACCTGCCGATCTTCTCGGTCGCGTACTTGACCGCGTACACGCCGGTGTAGCCCTTGATGCCGTTATGATCCGGCACGTAGCCGAAGCGCTTGCTGAATTTCTCCTTGAACGCCAGCACCGCCGGAACCGGCGCGTCGGCCGAAAGGCCCACGTGCCCGCGCGCGCCATTCGCCGCCGGGCCCGCCAGGTCGATCACCTTCTGCCCCAGCAGCGTGGTCTCGCCGATGAGCGGCTTGTCGATCCCCTGCTTGCGCGCCTCCCGCAGGAAGCGCGCGCTTTCCTCCTCGTTGGTGTAGACGAAGATCGCGTCGGCGTTCGCGCCCTTCAGCTTCACCACGTCGGCGGCGAAGTCCATCTGCCCGGATTCCGTCGAGACGTCGCTGACGACCTTGATGTTGCGCGCGGCCATCTCCTTGACGAAGGTGTCGCGCCCGCCCTTGCCGAAGTCGTTGTTCACCCACAGCACGGCCACCGTCCTGGCCTTCAGCCCGTCGCGCAGGTAGTTGGCGATCTTCGGCATGCTCATCTGCTGCCCGAACGAGGTGCGGAAGATGTACGGGTTGCCTGCCTGGGTGATCTCGGCGGCCTCGGCGCCCACAATCTGCGGCACCTCGGCCTGCTGCGCGAGCGCCATGTTGGCCTTGACCGAGCCCGAGAACACCGGGCCCAGGATCACATACGGGTCGCCGTCGATCGCCTTCTGCACCTGCGCCCGGGAGATGCCCGGATTGCTCTGCGTGTCGGCCTGCGGCGCGTTGATCTTGCGCTTCAGGATGCCGCCTTTCGCGTTGATCTCCTCGATCGCCAGCACCGCGCCGTCGCGGAAATTGGTGCCGGACACCGCGCCCGCGCCCGAAAGCTCGATCACGATCGGCATGTTCACCGTCGGCTGCGCGGATGCGCCTGCCGCGCCGAGCGCGAGGCTGATGGCAATAAAGCTCTTCATCATTTAACGTTCTCCAGTCATTTTGGCGTCTTGGCGACGATATCGGCTTCGACCATTGCGCGCAGCTCCGGAGTCACTTTCGGATTGCCGCCAAACCATTTGCGAAAGCCGAATCCCGCCTGCTGCAGCAGCATGCCCAGGCCGTCGACAGTGCGGTGACCGCGCTTGCGCGCGGCGGCGAGCAAGCCGGTTTCCAGCGGCACATACACCACGTCGTAGACGACTGCGCTCGGCTTGAGCGGGCCGAGATCGATCTGGAGCGGCGGCTTCCCCGCCAGGCCGAGCGAGGTGCAGTTCACCAGGACATCCGTGTCGCGCAGCAGCCGCGGCACCGCGTCAAAGCCGTGCGCCCTGACCCCGAAGCGCGCTGCGAGGTCCTGCGCGCGCGAAACCGTTCGATTGACCACATGCACCTCGGCGCCGCGCCGCTTCAGCGCGTACACCGCCGAGCGCCCGGCGCCGCCTGCGCCAAGCACGAGCGCGCGGCAGCCCGGCACGTCCCAGCCGCGCGCGCGTTCGTCGAGATTCGCGATGAAGCCATGCGTGTCGGAATTGCCGCCCATCAGCCTGCCGTTCTCGAGCCACAGGGTGTTGACCGCGCCTATGGCTTCCGCGGCTTCGTCGCGACCGGCGACGAGGCGAAAGGCGGCCTCCTTGTGCGGCACCGTGACGTTGCCGCCGACATAGCCGTTGCCGGCCAGATTCGTGATAAAGGCGGGAAACGCCTCGGCGGTCAGGTCCTTCAGCTCGTAGGCGCCCGGGATGCCGAGCGTCTTCAGCCAGTAGCCGTGGATCATCGGCGAGCGCGAATGCGCCACCGGATGGCCCATTACGCAGGCACGGCGCAGCGTCATCTTTACAGGGGTGAGAAGGAGGTGGATTTCAGAATGCGGCATTCCTGGTTCTGGTGCGCGCCGAGCTCGCGGCTCTTCTGCAGATAGGACTGGAACGCTGGATCGGCCATCAGAGCAGCGCGCCTTTTCTCGCGCTCGGCCTGGCTCGCGTACTTCCAGACGTGCACTACCTGGTTGAGCTGCCCGACCTCGGTCGTCGCGTAGAACACCGGCTCGCCGCAGTGCTTCACCTGTGTCGCATGACCGTGCTCCTCGTAGAGCTTGAGCCAGGCCGCGAACTTGTTGTTGTGCAGCGTGTAGATGCGCAGATCGAAAATCATGCGTGCTCCCCCATGGTCAGTATAGCTCTCGTCGCCTCGAGCGCCCGGCGTGCGCGTACCTGCTCGTGATGCGGCAGCTCGAGGACTGTGAGCGCGGCGAGACCGATCGCGCGCTTCATCTGGCATCCATCGACAGAAAGTGCCGCATCATCCGCTCGGCATCGGGCTCGATGCCGGTGAACAGGCGAAACGCGCCCACCGCCTGGAACACCGCCATGCCGCCGCCATCTAGCGTGCGGCAACCCTTCGCGCGCGCCACCCGGAGCAGCTCCGTTTCCATGGGGAAGTAGACGATCTCTGCAACCCAATGCCTGGCTCGCAACAAGGCTGCGTCGAGCGGCATGCCGGGCGTCTTCGCCATGCCGGTCGGCGTGCAGTGGATCAGGCCATCCGCGGCGGCCATTGCTGCAGCGAGGTCGTTTCCGGCCTTTACTCCCAGATTCGCCGCGAGTGCCGCCGATTTCGCGGGATCGATGTCGAACACGGTGAGCTCGCGCGCACCCAGCTTCAGTGCCGCGTGCGCGACCGCCGCCCCGGCGCCGCCCGCGCCGAGCCGCACCACGCGCTCGAGGCTTGCGTCGGGCAGGCCGCGCCGGAAGCCCTCGGCGAAGCCCGACCAGTCGGTGTTGTGACCGGTCAGCCTGCCGTTCCGGATCACCACTGTGTTCACCGCGTTGAGCGCCCGCGCGTCTTCCGACAGGCCGTCGAGCAGCGGAATAATCACCCGCTTGCACGGATAAGTGATGTTCAGGCCGGCGAAGCCCATGCGCTTCGCCGCGGTGAGCAGCTCCGGGAGCACCTCGACGCCGACACCGAGCTGGTCGAGATCGAACAGCTTGTAGACGTAGCGCAGGCCCTGCGCGTCGGCTTCGCGCTCGTGCAGGGCCGGCGAGCGCGATAGCTGGATTCCGGCGCCGATGAGGCCGCACAGATACGAAGCCTTCACGGGATTTTCACTTACGCAGTTTGGCGAGCTCACCCTGGAGAGCCGAGACGGTTTCCGCACCCACGATCTCGGAGTGCTTCGCGATCACCGGCTTCATCGCCTCGCGGAGCTTGGCGAGCTCGCCCGCCGACAGTTCCGTGACCTGCATGCCGTTCTTCTTCAGGTTTTCCAGCGCGGTGCTTGCGGCCTCGCGCGAGACCTGGAGCTGATATGTCGAGGCCTCGGCGCCGGCGTCGACCAGGATCTTCCTGTTCGCGGCGCTCAGCGTGTCCCAGACCTTCTTGCTGAAGATCAACGACTGCGGGTTGTACTGGTGGTTGCTCAGGACGATATGCTTTTGCACCTCGTAGAACTTGTTGGCGCTGATGACCGTCACCGGGTTTTCCTGCCCGTCGATCGCCTTCTGATCGAGCGCGGCGTACACCTCGGGGAAGGGAAGCGGCGTCGGGTTGGCGCCGAGCGCCTTGACCCAGTCGACGTTGATCGCGTTGGGAATCACCCGCAGCTTCAGCCCCGCGATATCGTCGACCCTGTTGATCGGGCGCCTGCTGTTGGTGATGTTGCGAAAACCCAGTTCCCAGTAGGCAAGGCCCACGATTCCCTTGGCTTCGAGCTTCTGGTGCATCATCCTGCCGAAGGGCCCGTCAACGACCGCGTCCGCTTCCTTGGGGTCGGCGAACATGAACGGGAAGTCGTAGACCCCGAACTCCTTGGCCTGCGAGGCCAGGATCCCCGAGTTCAGAACCACCATATCCAGCGTTCCGCCTTGCAGCGCCGACACGTTGGCCTGATCGCCGCCCAGCACGCCGCCCGGAAACAGGTTGATCTTGATCTTGCCGCCGCTCTTGGCGGTCACGAGCTCGGCGAATTTTTCCATCCCCATGACCACCGGATGGCCTTTGGGGTTTTGCGTGGCGAACTTGAGCTCCTGCGCCTGCGCGGGCAGCCAGGCGAGCAGCGCCGCGAGGGATGCAATGAATGCAAATTGCCTTTTCATCTTCTCCTCCTCAATTTGAAAACCATTTGGCGGGCACGATGACGAGCTGCGGGAACAGCACCATCAGGAACATCATCGCGAACTCCGCCCACATGAACGGCAGCATGCCGCGCGTGACGTCGTCCATCTTGATGCGGCCGACGCCGGCCACGGTGTTGAGCACGGTGCCCACCGGCGGCGTGATCAGGCCGATGGCGTTGTTGATGATGAACAGCACGCCGAAGTACACCGGGTCGATGCCCGCGGCCCTGACCACCGGCATCAGCACCGGGGTCAGGATCAGGATGGTCGGCGTCATGTCCATCGCCGTGCCCACCGCCATCACCAGCACCATGATCGCGATCATCAGCGGTATCTGGCTGCCCATGAAGGGCTCGAGCAGCGCGATCATCTGCTGGGGAATCTGGGCGACGGTGATGAGCCAGGACGAGACCAGCGCCGCAGCGACCAGGAACATGATGATCGCGGTGGTCTTGGCCGCGCTGACGAATACGCTGAAGATCTGCGGGAGCGTTATCTCGCGATAGACCACGGTGGCTACGAACAACGCGTACACCGCCGCCACCACCGCCGCCTCGGTGGGCGTGAACACGCCAAAGCGCAGGCCGACGAGAATAATCAACGGCAGCATCATCGCCCAAATGGATTCGCGCAGCGCCTTCATCATTTCGGCGAACGACTTGCGCGGCGGCACCGGAATCTGCTCGCGCCGGCTGAGCCACCACCAGGTCACCCAGAGCGAGGCGCCGATCAGCAGGCCCGGCACGATGCCAGCCAGGAACAGCCTGGTGATCGACACGTTGGCGGCGACGCCGAAGATCACGAAGCCGATCGACGGCGGGATGATCGGCGCGATGATGCCGCCGGCGGCGAGCAAACCGGCGGACCGAGCCTTGTCGTGACCGGCCTTGATCATCATCGGCAGCAACAGCGCGGTAAGCGCCGCCGCATCGGCGACCGCCGAGCCCGACAGGGACGCGAGCAGGCAGGCGGCGATGATCGCCACGTAACCGAGCCCGCCCTTGACGTGGCCGACCACCGCGAGCGCCACGTCGACGATGCGCTTCGACAGCCCGCCGACGTTCATGATCTCGCCGGCCAGCAGGAAGAACGGCACCGCCAGCAGCGTGAAGCTGTTGGCGCCCTCGATCAGGTTTTGCGCCAGGATCTGCGCGTCGAAAAGCTTGAGATGCCACATCAGGGCCATGCCGCTCACCAGCAGCGCGTAGGCGATCGGGATGCCGAGGGCCATGGCGCCGAGCAGGGAGCCGAGAAAGACCGCGATGGTCAAGGCTTCTCCTCGGTTGCCTTGACCATCACCAGGTCGGCCTCCGAGAGCCGCCCGGTCAGGATGCGCCACAGATCGCGCAGCAGCAGCACCGCCGCGAACACTGCGAACACCACTCCCGTGCCATAGACGAAGGCCATCGAAGCCCCGGTCACCGGTGCCTCCACATGCAGGTTGATGCGCGCCTGCGCCAGGGCGCCGGAGAACACCAGCCAGGTGGCATAAAGCATCAGCAGGTGGCCGAGCACCAGACAGATTTTCTTGCCCGGCACCGGCAGGCGCGAGACCAGGAAGTCGCTGCCGAGGTGACCGTGCTCCCTGAGCGCGACGATCGCGCCGAGGAAAGTCACCCAGAGGAACAGCCAGCGCGACACTTCTTCCGAAACGATGATGCCGGAGTTGAAGGCGTAGCGCAGCACCACATTGCCGAACACCATGACCACCATCACTGCCAGGAAGGCCGCGATCAGGATCTCGACCAGGCGGCAAAACGCATCGATGACGCGGGTCACGCCTCCTCCTTCCTCTGGCCAAATGCTAGCATCCAATGACGAGAGCCTGCATCATTGCGTCGCCGAGGATAGCGTCCGAATGACGAGCCCAGAGCGCATACCCGAGCCTTCCAATCCGCTGGGAATGGACGGCATCGAATTCATCGAATACGCCACCAGCCAGCCGCAGGCCTTCGGCGACCTGCTGCAGCGCATGGGCTTCGTGCCGCTCGCGCGCCACCGCTCGCGCGAGGTGATGCTCTACCGGCAGGGCCCGATGAACCTGATCGTCAACTCGCATGGCGCGACCAGCGGCATGCCGACGGTATCGGCGGTGGCTCTTCGCGTGCGCGATGCCGCTTTTGCGCACAAGCATTCGCTCGACCTTGGCGCCTGGGACATGCCGACGCGCGCCTCGGCGATGGAGCTCAACATCCCCGGCATCCACGGCGTCGGCGACAGCCTGATCTACTTCGTCGACCGCTACCGCGATTTCTCCATCTACGACGTCGATTTCATTCCCCTGCCGGGCGCCGATCCGCGGCCGCCTGCGCTCTCCGGCCTGCATTACTTCGGCGTGGTCCAGGCCATACTTGGCGAGCGCACGCGCGACTGGGTCGACTTCTACACGCATCTATTCGGCTTCTCGGTGCTGCCGCGCGGCCAGTATTTCGGCGTGCTGCCGAAGGGCACGCTGCTCGAGAGTCCCTGCCACAAGTTCTATCTCCAGCTGATCGAGCCGCCGCCAGGCGCCGACGACATCCAGTGGGACGAAGGCCTGGTGCGGCTCGGGCTGGGCGCAGCGAACGTGCCGGCGGCGGTGCGCGCGCTGCAGGAGCGCGGCATCGTGTTCGTCGACCACGGCTCGGTGCAGCCGAGCGACAAGGGCGCGCTGACCCAGTTTTATCTCGGCGGCGTCACCTTCGAACTGGTGGTAAGTCATTTATGAATCTTGACCATTTCGGCATGGATACGATCACGCTCGCAGGGCCGCTCGAGGCGAAGCTGCGCGCGGTGAAGGCGGCGGGATTCACGCAGATCATGCTGAACGCCACCGACATCGTCGGCCATCCCGACGGCGAAAGCGCCGCGATCGCCGCGGTGCGCGCAAGCGGGCTCAGGGTGACCGGATTCCAGGTGCTGCGCGATTTCGAAGGCCTTGCCGGCCACCTGCACGCGTACAAGGTCGACGTGGCGAAAGCGATGCTGGAGATGTGCCGCGCGCTGGGCTCCAGCATCCTGCTCGCCTGCTCTTCGACCTCCGCGCATGCGACCGGCGAAACGGATTCATTGAAGACGGATCTGCAGAAGCTGGCCCTGCTGGCGGTCCCGCTCAACATCCGCATCGCGTACGAGGCGCTGTCCTGGGGACGCTACGTGAACGAGTTCCCGCAGTCCTGGGACCTGGTGCAGGAGGCCGATCGCGCGAATCTCGGCGTGTGCCTGGACTCGTACCATATCCTCGCCAACCGCACCGACCTCGGGCTCCTGCCGGACATCGATCCGCGGAAAGTGTTCCTCGTTCAGCTGTCGGATTTCATGTGGCAGGAGCTGCGCTCGCCGGAGGACCGCATCGATACCGCGCGGCACTTCCGGGTCTTCCCGGGCGAGGGTGTGCACAGCCTGGAGGTGGCCGAGCTGGTGCGGCAGATCGACGGCATGGGTTACCGGGGCGATTACAGCTTCGAGGTCTTCAACGACGACTACCGGCAGCTGCCGCTGCCGATGGTGTGCGAGCGCGCCAAGCGCTCGGTGAAATGGGTGAGCGATCTAGTGTCGCGGCGCAGCCTGCCGCTGCGCCGCACCAGTACATCACGCGGATGAACGCTCTTGCAATCTACGACGAGCTCACGGCGCGCCGCACGCGTTTCCTGCGCGTCGATGAGCTTTGCGCGTGCGCCGCCGAAGCCGAGCCGGGGCTGCTGCCCGCGAGGCAGGAGCTGGAAGCCGAGGCGCAGCTCCCGCTGCGCGACAAGAAAGGGCTGGAAAAGGCGCAAGGGGAATTCCTGTCGCGAGTGCTTGCCGACCGGGCGCGCGGCGCGCATCTGTGCCACGCCATGCTCCTGCCGCGGCAGGCATCGATCGCCTTGCTGCCGGAATTCGAAAACACCGGACAGGCGGACCTGAACGGCGCACGGATCGAGCGCCACGGCAAGGCATCGATCGTCACGATGCGCAACCCGCGCTATCTGAACGCGGAGGACGAATCGACGCTCGACGGCATGGAGATGGCGGTCGACCTGGCGCTGCTCGACCCGAGGACCGAAGTCTGCGTGCTGCGCGGCGGACCCGTCGAGCACCCGAAATACGCCGGGCGGCGCCTGTTCGGCGCCGGCATCAACCTCACGCACCTCTATCAGGGCAAGATCCCCTTTCTCTGGTACCTGATCCGCGATCTCGGCTACGTCAACAAGATCTACCGCGGGCTCGCCGCCGCCGATTCTTGGCCGGAGGAGAAGAGCATCGAGAAGCTCTGGATCGCGGCGGTGGATGGATTCGCGATCGGCGGGCATTGCCAGGTTCTGCTGGCGATGGACTACACGCTCGCCGCGCAGGATGCCTACCTGACGCTGCCCGCGCGCAAGGAAGGCATCATTCCGGGCGCCGCCAACCTGCGCCTGCCGCGCTTCGTCGGCGACCGCATCGCGCGCCAGGCGGTGATGGCCGAGCGCCGCATCGACTGCGCGAGCCCGGAAGGGAGGCTGATCTGCGACGAGATCGTGCCGGCGGCGGAGATGGACGCGGCGCTCGAGCGCACGGTTGAAAAGCTGACCGGCTCCGGCGTGGTCAGCGCCGCCGGCAACCGGCGCGCGTTCCGCGTCGGCGAGGAGCCGCTCGATCTGTTCCGCCGCTACATGGCAGTGTACGCGCGCGAGCAGGCATACTGCCACTTCAGCCCGGCGCTCATCGCCAACCTGGAGAAAAACTGGAAAATAAAATGAAAATTCTGGTCCTGCACGGCCCCAACCTGAACCTCTTCGGCCGCCGGGAGCCGCAGATCTACGGCACGATGACGCTCGCCGAGATCAACGAGAAGCTGCAGGTGCTCGCGCGCGAGCTCAAGGTCGAGCTGGTCGTGTTGCAGTCGAACCACGAAGGCGCGCTGGTCGACCTGTTCCACAAGCACATGGACGACGCCGCCGGCGCGCTCATCAACCCCGGCGGCCTGACGCAGCACGGCGTTTCGCTGCACGACTGCATCAAAGCGATGCCGTTCCCGGTGATCGAGGTGCACATGTCGAACCGCCACGCGCGCGAGGAATGGCGCGGCCATTCGATCGTTTCGTCAGCAGCGAAGGGCACGGTCGAGGGCTTCGGCTGGCGGTCCTATGCTGCGGCGCTGCGGCTCGCCGTCGAGCTGGCCCAGGAGAAGAAAAAGTAGCAATGCGCAACGCCTGCCTGGTGGTCGTCGACGCGCAGAACGACTTCATGCCCGGCGGCGCGCTCGCCGTGCCGGGCGGCGACGAGGTGGTGCCGGTCATCAACCGGCTCGCGGCGCGCTTCGAAAACGTGGTGCTCACGCAGGACTGGCATCCGCGCGGCCATGCCTCGTTCGCTTCCTCGCATCCCGGCACGAAGCCTTTTGAAGTAATTCAATTGCATTACGGGAAACAGGTTCTATGGCCGGACCACTGCGTGCAGGGAACCGCCGGTGCCGCCATCCATTCCCAGCTGGACGTTCAGAAGGCCCAATTGGTGATCCGCAAGGGGCACCACCGCGGCATCGACAGCTACTCCGCCTTCCTCGAGGCCGACCGCAAGACCGCCACCGGTCTCAAGGGGTATCTGAAGGAGAGAGAAATAGAGCGGCTTTTGCTGTGCGGCCTTGCCACCGACTTCTGCGTCGCCTGGACCGCGCTCGATGCGCGCAGCGCAGGCTTCGAGACCACGGTCATCGAGGACGCCTGCCGCGCCATCGACCTCGAGGGATCGCTGGGGCGCGCCTGGAGCGACATGACGAAGGCCGGCGTGCGGCGCGCGCAGTCAGCGGCGCTCTAATCTCCGGCTGTACAGCGACATCGCGAAGCAGAACGCGAAGTAGACCAGCGCCGCGAAGAGATAGGCTTCGACGCCGTATCCGCTCCAGGCCGGATCCTGCAGCGACACCTTGATCGTCTGCAGCAGGTCGAACAGGCCGATGATGACGACCAGCGAGGTGTCCTTGAAGAAGCCGATGATGGTGTTGACCAGGGGCGGCACCGCGATGCGCAGCGCCTGCGGCAGGATCACCGTGCCGGTCTTCTGCCAGTAAGCCAGGCCGAGGGCATCCGCCGCTTCATATTGCTCCTTTGGAATCGCCTGCAGTCCGCCGCGCACTACCTCCGCCAGGTAGGCGGCGGCGAAGAGGATCAGCGCGATCTGCGCGCGCAGCAGCTTGTCGATCGACACGCCAGCGGGCAGGAACAGCGGCAGCATGACCGAAGCCATGAACAGGATCGAGATCAGCGGCACGCCGCGGATGAGCTCGATGAAGCCGACGCACAGCGCCTGGATTACCGGCAGGTCCGAGCGCCGGCCGAGCGCGAGCAGGATCGAGAGCGGAAAGGCAAGCGCGATGCCGAAGCTGCTCAGCAGCAAGGTGAGGATCAGCCCGCCCCAGCGCTGGTTCTCGACGTAAGGCAGCCCTAGTACTCCGCCCCACATCAGGATGCCGATGACAGAGAGCCCGGCGAGCCACAACGGGACGAGCCACCATCTCCAGAACATCCTCCAGGCACTAAGAGCCCAAAGCAGAAGCAAAAGGATGCTGGCGAGCGCGGGACGCCAGTGCTGCTCGTAGGGATAGGTGCCGAAGAGGATGAAGCGGTGCTTCTCGGCGATGAAGCCCCAGCAGGCGCCCTGGGCGGCGCGGCAGGCCTTCGAGTCGGGCTGCCACACCGCGTGAAGCAACGCCCAGTCGATGAACTTCCATGCCAGAAAGGCAATGACCACCCCGAGAACGGCGGATAAAAGCCGGTTCATTTGAGGCGCGCGTTGTACCAGTTCATGAACGCCGAGATCGACAGGCTGATCGTGAGGTAGACCGCCATGATGATGGCGATGCCCTCGATCGCCTGCCCGGTCTGGTTGATGATGGTGTTGGCGATCGACACCAGGTCCGGGTAGCCGATCGCCACCGCGAGCGAGCTGTTCTTGGTGAGGTTGAGATACTGGCTGGTGAGCGGCGGCACGATGACGCGCAGGGCCTGCGGCAGCACCACGTGGCGCATCGCGAGCGCGCGCGTGAGGCCAAGCGCGTAGGCGGCCTCGCGCTGGCCGCGGGACACGGAAAGAACGCCGGCGCGCACGATCTCGGCGATGAATGCGGCGGTGTAAGTCACCAGTCCGACGAGCAGCGCCGCGAACTCCGGCGTGATCGCCAGTCCGCCGCTGAAGTTGAAGCCCTCGAGGACCGGCGCGCTGCCGGGCAGCGGGAAGAAGATCCCCCGATTGGAGAGGAATACGCCGGGCAGCGGCTGCAGCGCCTGCGGCGGCGGCGGGAGCGTCTCGGTGATCAGGGCGTACCAGAAGAACAGCTGCACGAGCAGCGGCACGTTGCGCATGAACTCGACGTATGCGCGGCTGACGGCTTTCAGCAACCGATTTGCCGCTACGAGAAACAAACCTATCGCGGCGCCGAGCACGGTGGTCAGCACGATGCCGGCGAGCGACACCTTGAAGGTGTTCGCGAGCCCGACGGCGAGCGCCTTCAGGTAGGTGTCGGCGGCGCTGTAGCGCTGGAACGGCGCCTCGCCGATCTCGAAGCCCGCTTCGCGCCACAGAAATGCGAAACCGCTTGCGATCCGCCGCGCTTCCAGGTTGGCAAGCGTGTTAGAAACCAGGTACCAGGCGACGCCGAGCACCGCCGCGAGCGCAGCCGCCTGATACGCTATCCGTTTCGCCCTTCTATGATCGAGCGCCATGACCGCCCGTAAGCTTACCCGCCAGGACCTGCACGACGCCGCCGAGAAATTCAAGAACTGGGGACGCTGGGGACCGGCGGACGAGATCGGCACGCTCAACTACACGCAGGCCGAGGACATCGTCGCCGCGGCGCGCCTGGTGCGCAAGGGCAAGGTCATCTCGCTCGCGCTCAACTTCGACCAGAACGGGCCGCAGGGCGCGAAGAGCAAGTACCCGTCGCTCGGCCGCATCAACCCGGTGCACACTATGCTGCGCACCGGCACCGACGCCTACGCCGGCGTGCTCGACCATCGCGGCATCCGCGCCGCCGACGACATGGTGGTGATGCCGCTGCAGTGCGGCACGCAATGGGACGGCCTGGGCCACGTCTTCTACGAGAACTCGATGTGGAACGGCTACGACTGCCGCGAGGTGACTTCCTTCGGCGCGCAGAAATGCGGCATCGAGAAGACGAAGAGCCGGATGGTCGGGCGAGGGGTGTTCCTCGACGTGCCCAGGGCGCTCGGCATGGAAGTCCTGCCCGATGGGCACGCGATCACCAGCGAGGAACTGGACAGGACGGCAAAGAAGGAAAACGTGGAAGTACGGCGCGGCGACTACGTCATCGTGCGCACCGGGCAGATGGAGGCGAAGCTAGCCGCCGGCAGCTGGGACGGCTACCCGGGCGGCGATGCGCCGGGGTTCTCGTTCGAGACGCTCGGCTGGATCCACCGCAGGCAGATCGCCGCGGTCGCAGCCGATACCTGGGGCTGCGAGGTGCGGCCGAACGAGACCGAGCCTGGGATCAACCAGCCCTGGCACTGGATCACGATCCCGATCATGGGCCTGACGATGGGCGAGATCTTCTACCTCGCCGAGCTCGCCACGGACTGCGCGGCGGACGGCGTCTACGAGTTCCTGTTCGTCGCGCCGGCGATTCCCATTACCGGCGCCGTGGGCTCGCCGACCAATCCGCTGGCGATCAAATGAAAGCCAGCGGAGCGCAGATCCTGGCGCAGATGCTCGCCGGCTACGGCGTGTCGCATGTCTTCATGGTCCCGGCGGTGCTGCGCCGCACGTTCGCGGAGATGGAGCGCCGCACCTCGATCCGCCGCATCCACACCCACGGCGAAAAAGCCGCGGCTTACATGGCCGACGGCTATGCGCGCGCTTGCGGCAAGCCCGGCGTATGCATGGCGCAGGTCGTCGGCGCGCTGAACCTGGCCGCCGGGCTGCGCGACGCCTGGCTCGCGCACTCGCCGGTGATCGCCTTCACCGGCGGGCGCGACCCGAAGACCAAGTTCCGCAAGGTCTACCAGGAGATCGACGACGTGCCGGCGTTCGAGCCGGTGACGAAGTGGAACGCCACGGTGGACGCCGTCGAGCGCTTCCCGGACATGCTGCGCCAGGCGTTTCGCGTCGCCACCTCGGGCGCGCCCGGTCCGGTGCACCTGCAGTTCCGCGGCAACGAAGGACAGCTCGACCAGGAAGAAGCGGAGATGGAGCCGCTCGTCGAGCCGCAGTTCGCGCGCGTGCCCGCCTTTCGCCCCCGACCGGATCTCGATGACTTGAAGAAAGCTGCTCAGTATCTGGAAAGAGCTGAGCGACCTGTGATCATCGCCGGCGGCGGCGTGCGCTGGTCGGGCGCCGGCGCCGAGCTCGTCGCGCTCGCCGAGGCGCTCTCGATCCCGGTCGCTACCTCGCTCAACGGCAAGGACTGCATTGCCGCCTCGCACCCGCTCGCGGTAGGGGTTGTGGGCAGCTATTCGCGCGAAAGCGCGAACCGCGTCGTCGCCGCGGCCGACCTGGTGTTCTTCATCGGCACCTCGGCCGGCGGGATGACGACGCACGTCTGGACGGTGCCGAAGATCGGCGTGCCGGCGATCCAGATCGACATCGAGGCTGAAACCATCGGCCGCAACTATCCCGTGAAGGCCGGCATTCTCGGTGATGCAAAGGTTAGCCTCGCTGCACTACTGAAGCTTTCGTCAAACGTGCAACGATCAAAATGGCTTGAACAGGTAAAAAGCATTTGCCGGGAATGGCAGAGCAAGTACCAGCCGGCGCTAGAGTCCGACGCCGCGCCAGTGCGCCCGGAAAGAATCTGCGCCGAGCTGAGCCGCCACGTCCCCGGGGACGCGATCGTGCTCGCCGACACCGGGCACGCCGGCATGTGGATGGGCGGCATGTACGACCTGCGGGGAGGCCAGAGCTTCCTGCGCAGCGCCGGCCACCTCGGCTGGGCGTTTCCCGCCGGCCTCGGCGCGAAATGCGCCGCGCCCGGGCGGCCGGTGGTGACCTTCACCGGCGACGCCGGGTTGTGGTATCACCTCGGCGAGATCGAGACCGCGGTGCGCTGGAACATCGCGGCGGTCACGGTGGTGAACAACAACGCGAGCGGCAACCAGTCGAAGCGGGGGTTCGACCGCGCCTACGGCGGCGAGCAGACCGCGCAGGCGCGCGAGCTGTGGACCTACCGCATGGTCGATCTCGCGCGCGTCGCGACCGACATCGGCGCGCTCGGAATTCGCGTCGAGCGGCCGCGGGATTTTCCCCCGGCACTGGAAAAAGCGCTCGCGAGCGGCAAGCCGGCCATCGTCGATGTCGTCACCGATATCGAGGCCATCGCGCCGGCCGCGGTCACGGGCTAGGAGGGGAAAGTGATGCAAAGCTTTTTGAAATTCCTGCTGCTGATCGCTGCGGGGACGGCCTTCGGCCAGCCCTACCCCTCGAAACCGGTTCACCTGGTGGTCGCGTTCCCACCTGGCGGACCCGTGGATATCATCGCGCGCCTCATCACGCCCAAGATGAGCGAGGCGCTCGGCCAGCCGATCGTCGTCGAGAACAAGACCGGCGCGAGCGGCAACCTTGCTGCCGCGCAGGTCGCCAAGTCGGCCGCGGACGGCTACACGATTCTCGCGCACTCTTCGGCTTACGCCGTCAACGCGTCGCTCTTCGCCGACCCCGGCTACGACGCGCAGAAGGATTTCATTCCGGTCGCGGTAGTCGCCTCGCAGCCGAACCTGATCCTCGTCAACGCGGAATTTCCGGCTCGGTCGCTCGCCGAGCTGCTGCAGATGGCGCGGGCGCAGAAGCTGGCCTTCGCCTCGCCCTCGAGCGGCACCACGCCGCATCTCACCGCCGAGAACCTGTTCAGGGTGCGCGCCAAGCTCGACATCACGCACGTGCCGTTCCGCGGCGCGGGCCCGGCTGTGGCCGCGCTCCTCGGCGGCCAGCCGCCGATCGGCTCGCTTGCCGGCTCGGCACCGATGCCGCATATCAAGTCCGGCAAGCTGCGCGCGCTCGCGGTGTCGTCGAGCAAGCGGCTCGCTTCGCTCCCCGACGTGCCGACGCTGACCGAGCTCGGCTATTCCGACATGGAGGACTACACCTGGGTCGGGCTGTTCCTGCCCGCCGGGACGCCCGTCGGGATCGCGCAGAAGGTGAACGACGCAGTGCTGCGCTCGGTGCAAGGCCCTGATCTCCGCGAGCGGCTGGACGCGCTCGCCTTCGACGTGACCGCGGCGCCGCTGCGCGAGACGGCAGACTACGTGAAGAGCGAGCTGGTGAAGTGGGCCAAGGTCGTTCGCGATACCGGCGCGAAGGCCGAATAAGGTTGGGCATCACCACGGGTCATAGGTGCCGAAGTTCCAGATATGGCCCTCAAGGTCGCGACAGGTGAAGCCGCGGCCGCCGTAGTCTTCGTCTTTGATGTCCAGCAGGATCTCGGCTCCGGCAGCCTTGGCCTTCGCGTAGACCGCGTCCGCGTCGGAGACGATCAGATACGCGCTCTGCGTTTCGAGGCCGTCGATCTCGTCGGGTTGCCGAATCAGGCGTCCCCACTCGGAATCCCTTCCGGAAACCGAGCCGAGCATGATCATGCCGTTGCCAAAGCTCAGCTGAGCGTGCGCGATCGTGCCGTCAGGATTGGGATAGACGGCGTGCCTCTCGAAGCCAAAAGCAGAGCACAGCCATTCAATCGCGGCGGGTGCGTTCCGGTAGCGAAGCGAGGGAATGACTGTCGCCTTCGTGCTCTTGGCAAGAGTAGACATGAGGTTGTCCTTTGGCGGGGCTGGCACGCTAGACCCAAACATCGTTCGGTGCGGTCAGTGAGCCGCCAGCCTCGCCGGTATTGATGACGCCTCGCGGCTCGACAAGCAACGCATGACATTCACGCGCCGCGCGGGTGATGTGCTCGACCCCCTTGGGCACGACGAACATCTCGCCCGCGCGGACGATAACGCTGCGGTCTCGAAAACCAATTTCCATTTCACCCTTGAGGACCAGAAATACTTCGTCCGTGTCCTTGTGGTCGTGCCACACAAACTCCCCTTCCAGCTTGACGAGCTTGAACTGGTAGTCGTTCATTTCGGCCACCACGCGCGGGGACCAGTGCTCTGAGAACTTGGAAAGCTTCTGCGCGAAATTGATTACTTCGCAGGCCATGTGGGGTTGGGCCATCGTTTAGGATCGCGGGTCGGACACCTCGAACCAATCGCTAGCGACAGGATGGTCGGTCCGGCGTACTCGTGTATCTCTCCGGTGACGTAAAGTCGCTGGGCTCGCGGGCCAGCGTCCGATTGCGACAGATACCCGGGACCCACGATCGTCGTGCTCCCCTCGGGACTGGTGATAAATCGCCAGCTATACCGTTGTCCTCCGAGGTCCAGGTCGTAAATTATCTCGTTTTTAGATTTTGTCCGGGTCAATGTTCCCCGTGCCTTGACGATCCATGGGCCACCGCCCTCCGAAGTGCATGCTACCGCGGGCTGCTGGCGCGATGTCGATGCCTCCCCGGCGTATGCAGCACTCAAGGCGGCAATCGATGCGGCTGCCGCAACGGCGATGGTCTTAACGTCCGCCATACAGCGCGCTACCTGTCCGGCAGCTCGGGCATGACTTCGCTGGCGCATTTCACATAGCTCGTGGAATCTCCCCGGGGTTGCTTGATGAGGATCTCCTCCGCGTACAGGACATCGTACGTGGGATCGCCCTGCACGGTGGTGTTGGGGCGGTACGTCCCGGGGTCGAGGCAGCCGGCCGGGCCGCACAGCGATACCGAGTAGACGCCGTGCTTCTCCAACGGCTTGAACTGGAGCCCATAGAGCTGCTCGCAATCCTCTTTCCAGAGCCCGGTGAAGTCGATGCGCTCCTCCTTGCCGCGCTGGGGCCCGCGCGTCTCGCCTGCCGCCGCGAGCGCGAGCGCTTCCCGTTCGCGGGTTTGGGGATGCGTGGACAGGAAAGTCGGAATGCGCGTGCCGCGCGCGCCGCTGCTGCGCTCCATTCGCGTGAGGATCCTCGCAAGGTAGGTGGGATCGAGATCGGCCCTGCGCATCATCTGCACGGCGTAGGCATCGGCCTCGCGCTCGTTGTCGCGCGAGTACCTGGTCTGAAGCAGCAGCGTGGGCGCAGCGGCGGCAAGCGACGTCGTGGAGGCGACGTCGCCGGTCACGCCCGCGATGATCAGAGCGGTTGCCGAGCCCTCCAGCAGGCGCCGCATCGTGTGCCGGTGCTTTACATGGCCGAGCTCGTGGGCAAGCACGCCCAGCACCTCGCCGTCGCTTCTCGAAACGCGCACGAGGTCGTCCGTTACGACGATGATGCCCGACGGCAGCGCGAATGCGTTGGCCCCGATGAAGCTTTGCCGGAACTCGAGACTGTACGGCGTCGTTTCCCCCGCGGCGCGAGCCATGTCGGCGAACTTCGCGCGCAGCGAATCCTGCCTGGAGCCGGGAAGAGCGCTTTTGCGCATCATGCGTTCGTCGAGCGCCCTCAGCGTCTCGCGGCCCAGGGCGGCTTCGGCTTCGACCGGAATATGCTCCGCGATGCGCTCGACGGCGACCGGCACGCCGCGGTCCACGAGCAGCCAGAGCATCCCTGCGACCAGCGCCACGGCGAGCGCCGCGTACGCGGGCCGGGATTCCCATTTGTGAAGCACCCTCTCGTAGCGTCTCTCCCGCGTGATCCTGTCGACGGCGGCATTGTCGGACGTGACGCAGGCGCCGCCGCCCGGCAGGTAGAGCCACCGCGGCGTGTTCGCGATGCGCAGCGACCTGCGCACCAGCCGGGCGTCGAACTCCTGCTCCAGGTCCCTGCCGATGATCTTCATCCTGCCGCGCGAGACGACGATGCCGACCGGCCGCTTGAGCGAGCTCTTGCCGTCGAAATAGCCGGCTTCGATGACGCTCATACACCCACATCCACGTTGAAGAAGTCGCCCAGCTCCTGGCTGCTCGCGCCGACCGGCGCGAGCGACGGATTCATGTGGTGCACCGGGCTTCCCGCGACGATCATCGAGAAGTTCGCGAGGCGGTAGCGCAGGGTGCGGATGACGGCCCACGGAATCAGCAGTCCGGCGGAGCAGGCGACGGCGATCACGTTGCCGAAGTACAGCCGCGTGAGCTTGCGGGCGGAAAGCGTGCAGGCGAACCTCAGCCCCGGCCCGTGGACCTTGCTCCAGAGCAGATTGGCGGAGCGCGCCTGCACGTAGGCGTAGGAAATTGCGTACCCGATGTAGACCGGCAGCACCGGCAGGAGCCAGGCCAGCCAGGCGAATGACTCGGGAAGCGAAACGCTGCCGTCGTACTGCTTGAAAGTCAGGTAGGCGATGAGCGCGACGCCGGGAACCGTGAAAGCGAGGAGCAGCAGCGTGGCGCGGATGTAGATCCCGTAGAACCGTTGGGCCGGAAGCTCGCACTCGAAGCGGCTGGTGCCGAATGCGTGCTGCGACACGACGAACGCCTTCTGCCTCGCCATGAACCACGGGAAGGCGAGCCCGGCGGTCAGGACGACGACCGCGAGCATGCCGATATAGACGCGGGCCGCCTGCTTCGTGGTCGCCTCGAAGTTGAAGCGCAGGCCGCGGTAGGCCGAGTTGCGCGAATTGAAGGCGAGCGCGCGAACCACCAGCCACGGAAACGCGAGCACACCCGCGGCCCAGAACGCATAGCGGGAGTGCGGATAGAGCTCTCCCGCAAGCGCGTAGATCGCGAAGATAGCGACGGCGATGATCCGCCCGTTGAGGATCGCCTTCGGGCTGGCGAAGTAGTCGAAGCTGTCCCCGTCCAGCCGCGTGCTGCCGTAGAAATACCGGCGCTTGCGGACCTTCGCCCAGGCGGAATAGATCCCGAGCGTAGCGAGCGTGAAAAAGAGGTTGACGATCCAGATGCGGAAATACTCGGCGGCCGTGCCGGTGAACTCCGGCTGGACCAGGCGCTCGTCGGCGTTGAGGGCGCCCGTGGGACTGGTCATCGTTTATCGTTCGCCATACCTCTGAACAACCTTTCCGCCGGCGAGCAAACCTAGAATGGTGACAACGGATTCAGGTATGCCCCGCAGTTCCCCTGCGCTGATACTTGCATAGGCCCAGACGGCAAACACGCCAATGGCCCAGAGAAGAAACGCGAGCCGCATCGCCGAGAACTGCCCCTCCTTCTTGTCCTCAACAAACTGTTGTAGGCGCATGTGACATCCTCCTCGAGGTGAAAACGAGCCGCTCTAGCCTAATGTCATCCCAGAGCGTCAGGCCGAGCGGGGAAGCTTATCTTCGACCAAGAACCGGCGGTTAGGCACATTAAGGCTTAACGCGTGCTGGTTCCCGAACCAGTCGCAGCAAGTCGGTGCCGCGCTCTAGCGCGTTCAAGATGTACTGCACGCTGATTTCGAGTTCATCGTGATTACACCAGTACTGTTCAATTGTTCCATATTCGGTGAACCGCGACCGATTGAACCCGTCTTCGATGTCGTTGAACCAGACGACTGTTCGACCGATAAGACCGACGGCCCAGAACCCATCGCCTTGATCACCGTAGGGATGCTGCTGCCATTTCTGGGGCTCAATTCGAATAGCCTCCCAAAGACGCCGCTGTGCCGGCGTCATCCGCGCGCACCCCTGCTCGATGCGCGCCCTCAAGCCGTCAATGGAGATCGGCTCCCACTCGACCATGTGTATTACTCCAGGTGCTCAATGTTCGGCGGGAGGCCAACCCAGCGATGCATACGTTGCTCATAGACCGAGCGAATCGGTGCTGGGAAGTTGGGCTCAGCGAACGCACCTACTGGGATTGCGATAATGTCCTCGCTGCCTTCAATAGCATAGTGAACGGTAGAGCCGCAAGCAGGGCAGAAGTGAAACGTAATTCTTGCGCCGGAATCTCCGACGCGCACGAATGCCGTAGACGACCCTTTGATCTGTGCGCTCTTCCTGGGAAAGCGGGCTTGGACGCCAAAGACACTACCTGTGCGACGCTGGCACGCCAAGCAATGGCAGACGGAGACCCGGATAGGGTCTACGGCAGTCACCACGGTGAGTTGCCCGCAGCTACACGATGCTGTCCGAACCGTCATAGCGCCCCCGCGGGTAATTGTGACCCCTCACGTCCGCTCAGCCGCCAGCGGAGCCGATTGGCTGCAGTGGCGGGTTATGCCTATGCTCGGACAGACGCTTGCTCAACAGGAACGCTCCGTCGGCAGTGCGCGCTTCGCTGAGGAAGTAGCCCCTATGCAAGTCAAAGGTCGCGGTGTTGGGAAAAGTTTCGAGACGCGCGGCGGCGTAACCGCCATCGCGTATCGCTGCTTCAGCGCGCAGCACGAGGCGGTAGCCCACGCCCCGTCCGGAGCACTGAGGTGCGACATAGAGCGCAGCCACTCGGTCCTCATCCACTTCGACCCACCCGATCGGAGCTCCTTGAACTGCGACCCACACGGCGTGATGCAGTATCGCCCGCGTAACGCGATCTGCCGCTGCTTGATTCGCCCACTGCTCAGCTTGCGATGGCGACATCGCCACCACGGCCAGTTCTAGAATGGCGCTGCGCCGAATCGCGGACAGCGCCACGTGGTCACTGGGGTCGGCGCGCCGAATCTCGATCACGCTGTCACCTGAGCGTGTCAGCCGACAGCCGCGCTGATTTGCGCGGCGAGCGCCGAGCGAAAGGCGTCGCTCTCGATCTGGGGCTAGGCGACAAAATCATTTGAGTAGCTTACCCCGGCCCGAAGGATATGCTTTTTCCCAATTCTTCCCATCGGACGGAATGACCGACAGTTCTTCCACTGTCCCTTCATCCAGGCAACGAGCGTTTACGCTGTAGCCGTCCGGGTGC
>VBBY01000243.1 GCA_005881595.1 Betaproteobacteria bacterium
TGCGGCGCGGTGAAGTCGTAGATGCCGATGAGGATCGAGCGGCGCGCGGCGTCGAACAGGCGCTTGGTCACCGCGAAGGTCGAGTCGGGCGACGCGTAAGCGATGATCTCGCCCTGCAGCTTCACCTTCGGCACCGCCACCCTGGTGTAGGGCTTGAGGTGGCAGGTGCGCCCGACCAGCTCCGGAAACATGACCTCGATCCGCGGCGCCGCCTCCGGCACGGCGCGCCCGCGGCGCACGCGATGAACCACGCTCGGCATTTCAGCGAACTCTACGGGAAAACAGGGACAGACCACGATTTCCCGAGGTATTTCGGTTCGCGTATCGATTCGCTCGGGATCAAAGACCACGCTGATTGGAGCATTGATTTCGGCGCGCAAAGTGCTAGATTTAAGGCGGGTCTGCGCGGGCCGCCGCCCCAGCGGCAGCAGCAGTGGGATTCCCGGCAACGAGTCGGGATACCTGGCCTTTTTTTCCAGCAGGCTCGCCGCGGTCCTCCCCCGCGGATGTAACAGGCGCCCAGCTAGGTGCCGCCCGCTGAGTCGGGCACCCAGGCCCCGCCCCCGTGCGGGGCCTTTCAATTTTTGCGCGCTGCGCTGGCCACGTGGTTAGCCATCAGGCGCGCGACTGCCAGCGCTTGGGGTCGCGCCGACCGTGCATGCACGCAACGATGACGATTGAATCTGGATAGATACGGTAGTAGATGCCGTACGGGAATCGCCGAAGCAACGCCCTTCGTGTGTTTCGATGAATTACGGCATGAAGCTGAGGGCTGCTCTGAATGGCAGCGAGCGCGCCGTCCACAGTCCGCAGAAAATCTGCGCCGAGGCCTGGGCGTTGCTGCTCGTACCAAAGAAACGCGTCCTCGATGTCCGCCGCGGCTGCCGGACGGACAACTACTTGCATCAAGCCCGGCGACTGCTAATACGCCGATAGACCTCTTCCCATGGAATGCCAACCGGGCCTTCCCGATCAAGCTCATCCAGCCTACGGTCGAGTTCGACTCGTTGCGGCTCCGTCAGCGGCACCGCATTTGGGCTCGAGGAAAGGCTGTCCCACAGTTGCTCCAGCAGCTTGAGCCGCTCTTCGGGGCTAAGGGTCGCTATGTCGATGGTCATACGGAGAAAGTATAAACCTCTCGTTCGGTCAAAACGTTCGTGTGGAAGTGGCGATCGACACCAGCGGGCTCAACGTTCGATTGGCAACACCAGGGTGTGGCGCTGGCGACGAACGCGGACTTTCGAGGCATCATTTGCCTTTCGATCGCCGACCTTCAGAGAGGAAGGGGATGGAACGTCTCGAGCGCTTCTACAAGATCGACCAGCTCCTGAAGGACCGCAGGCCGGTTTCGTTTTCGACCCTGCGATCTTCTCTCGGGGTTTCGCCGGCGACGCTGAAGCGCGACATCGAGTACATGAAAAATCGTTTCAACGCGCCGATCGAGTACGACCGCGAGGCGAACGGCTACCGCTTCGGCAAGCCGCGCACGGGTCCGCGCTACGAGCTGCCGGGCCTTTGGTTCAACGCCGGCGAGGCGTACGCGCTCCTCAGCATGCACACGCTCCTCGCCGAGCTGCAGCCAGGGCTCCTCGAGCCGCACGTCGCGCCGCTGCAGGAGCGCCTGCGCGCGATCCTCGGCGGCGAGCCGGCGTGGAAGGACATCGAGAAGCGCATCCGCATCTTCCAGCCCGAGCGCCGCAGCGCGCCCGCCGAGCATGCCGGCGCGCATTTCGGTCTGGTAGCGGCCGCAGTTCTAAGGCGCTCGCGCCTCTGGATCCGCCACTACAACCGCAAGCGGTCGACGCGATCCGCGCCGCCGAGCTGCGCGACACCCGCGCGAAGGAGATCCCCGCGGCCGAGCTGGACGAGCACCTGGGCGCGGGCTACGGCATCTTCGCCGGCCGCGAGGTGCAGTGGGCTCGCCTGCGCTTCACGCCCGAGGCAGCGCGCTGGGTCGCGGCGCAGAGCTGGCACCCGAAGCAGCGCGCGCGCTTCGACCCGGACGGCAGCTACCTGCTGGACGTGCCTTACTCGCACGACCGCGAGCTGCTGATGGAGCTCCTGAAGTTCGGCGCGGATGTCGAGGTGCTCGCGCCCGAGAGCTTGCGCCAGCGCGTCGCCGAGTCGCTCAAGCAGGCCGCGAGCCGCTACGAATAGTACGGGCGCACGACTACCTCGGTAGTCGTCCGCACCGCGCTGCAAAAATGTTGCGCGAATGCTACGAGAAGCGCCAACACGCTTGCGCACGAATTTCGTCCCACCGTATAGTGCGCGCCTCTTATGAAGCACACTTTGACTTTGACGCGCTGGCACAAAGTTGCCGAGCGCATCAACGCGGCGCTCAAGGAGCGTGAAGCCCGCATGGTCGCCGCCTTCACGGGCGCCACGATTTCGCCCTGGAATAAGGAGGGCGTCGAGCAGAAGGCGGCCGTCATGGCTGCGCGCGGCAAGGCCGACCTCGCGCTCGTCGAGCAGGGCAGCGCCGCGGTCGCCGCCATCCGCTCGGCGCTTGCACGCAGCAACGCCGAGCTCGGCATCGCGGCGCGGCTCGCGGAGGTGGAAGCGGGCAACCGCCGCATCGGGCTTTACCGCGCCGTTCTCGACAAGCAGAGCGTCGACATGGTGCAGCCCGAGCACGTGCGCCACGTGCCCGTGCTCGCCGTGCCGGAGAGCGAGCCG
>VBBY01000244.1 GCA_005881595.1 Betaproteobacteria bacterium
CGGGCACGATGAGCTCAGGATAGAGCGAGCGAGCTTCCAGGGCGGCCTCTCGCAGGAGCGACATAGCCTCGGGGCCCTGTGGGTCTACTTCTTCGATGACCAGCGTTTCGCTCACGAATCGGCTGTTACGCGCGAGGAGGCACATGAAACCAGAACTCTATCTCTGATGTTTCCACGTCAAAACGCGCTGCGTGCGTTGTTTTCGCACGGACGTGATACCACTCGCCGGCGCGGTAGCGAGTCTCTCTGCCGTCAAGGGTCAGGATGAGTTCGCCCTGGGTAATGACGCCAACATTCTCGGTATCGTGACTGTGTGGCGGTATGACGGTGCCTTTGGGGTACGAGGCAAACAAGACATCGCAGTTCTTCGCCTCCAATTTGAACGCGTCGAAAGGCCCGTCAAATGGCGGAAGATCACGAAGCAGTTTCGGAAAATGCGCCATCTGTCCGGACCCTCTACACGCCGTGTGCAAGGAGCTCGACCTCGCGCTCCGGAGCGATCGGTGTGACACGAATCGGGGCATCGTGTCCATGGGCACCCTCGCGGCGATCCCAATCGAGCGTCGCGCGGATCGTGTCGGTGAGCGGCCGGAAGGTCAAGCCTGCTGCCATCGCCCGGTGGTTGTCAGCCAGCAGCATCCCGCCGAGCCGCGAGTCGCTCTCCGGAATCCAGAGGGGAAGCTCCGTCCAAGGCTTGACGCCTGCCGCAAGGAGATCCTCGTCTGGCACCCAGACGAAGCGTGCGAGGCTCTCCGTGACCGCGGCGCAGTCCTCGAGCAGCCGGCCCATCGTCAACATGGATCGAGGGCCGGCGGCGTTGAAGACCCCGGCGCGATGGTGCTCGGCTAGCCGCACGCACCAGTCGGCGAGATCGCGTACGTCGACCAACTGTACAGCCCGTTCGGGCCGGCCGGGTGCGAGCAC
>VBBY01000245.1 GCA_005881595.1 Betaproteobacteria bacterium
GGTCTCCAGCGATTCGCGCAGCATCGCCGTGATGTCGTGCTTATGCGAGTCGAGGAGGGGCCCGATCTCCAGAGATGGATAAGCCCCCAGCGCGGTAATCCACTCTCCGATCTGTTGAGCATGCAGCAGCGATTCTTTCGCCTGCTCGCGCAGCCACGAAACGATCGGAATGCGGCCGAAGCCGAAGACGAGGAAGGAATAATGCGTATAGCGCACGACCCCGGCCAGTTCCGCTTCCAGCAATCGATTCAGCACGCTGACAACCTGATCTTGATCGATCTTGGACATGGTGGGTTACCTCGTAAGACGCCGAAGGGGCGAATTCTAGGTGAGAAGGTCCGCCTGTTGCGGTGGGTAGGTGATTGCAGTGCCGTCGACCTTGGCGAAGGGGGTCAGCTTGTGCGCCGAGGTGCGGGTCGGGCTCATGATGTCCTCGGCCTGGATGCCGCGCACGAGCAGTGCATCGGCGATGAGCGAGCGATGGCAGCGCCAGGGCAGGGCCTCGGCGCACATCAGGGCAAGGCGCTCCTCGCGCGCCGTGAGGATCAACTGCTCGAGATTGTTCTCGAACTCCGGCGTTTGCATGTAATCGGCATAGCCGCGAAAGGAGGCGTTGCGCCAGCCGCTGTTGATCGAATCGCGCCTGGCATGCCGCAGGCCGCCGAGCCCCGGCATGTGAACGTAGCCGATGCCGGCTTTTTTCAGCGACCGCGGCAGCGATGTCTTGTTGAACTGCGGGTTGCGCGCCGAGCGCGGCACCGTGCGCACGTCGACCACGCGCGTGACGCCGTGCGCGCGAAGCAGCTCGATGAACTCGTCGATCGGATGCGTCGAATGGCCGACGGTCAGGACAGGCATTGCTTCC
>VBBY01000172.1 GCA_005881595.1 Betaproteobacteria bacterium
ACACGCTGATCGGGCTTGGCGTCGGGCTCGCCTATGTCTACAGCGTGGTGGCGGTCGCAGCGCCCGGGCTCTTCCCGCCGGAACTGCGAATGCACGGCGGCGAGGTCGGCACTTATTTCGAGGCCGCCGCGATCATAGTGACCCTGGTATCGGTCGGCGAAGTGATGCAGCTGCGTGCGATGGGACAGACCAGCCAGGCGATCCGCCAGTTGCTCTCGCTCGCGCCAGCCATGGCTTTGCGGATTGAAAATGGGGTTGAAAAGGAAATTCCTCTTTCAGAGGTGCGGGTGGGCGACCGGTTACGTGTGCGGCCCGGCGAGAAGATTCCCGTCGACGGCAGCGTGGTCGAAGGCTCTTCGAACGTGGACGAGTCGATGGTCACCGGCGAGCCGCTGCCAGTGCCGAAGAGGCCCGGCGACCGCGTAGTCGGGGGCACGGTCAACGCCAAGGGCGGCTTTGTCATGCGCGCAGAGCGCATCGGCTCCGACACCCTGCTCGCGCGCATCGTGCACATGGTGGGCGAGGCGCAGCGCACCAAGGCACCGGTGCAGCGGCTCGCCGACAAGGTCGCCGAATACTTCGTCGAAGTCGTCGTCGCCATCGCGATCCTGACCGCGCTGGCCTGGTTCTTCTCCGGCCCGGAGCCGAGATTGAACTACGCGCTCGTCAACGCGGTGGCGGTGCTGATCATCGCCTGTCCCTGCGCGGTCGGCCTCGCTACGCCGATCTCGATCACGGTGGCGATGGGGCAAGGCGCGCTGAACGGCGTGCTCTTCCGCAGCGCCGAGGCAGTCGAGAAGCTGCGCGATGTAGACACGCTGGTCGTGGACAAGACCGGCACCCTGACACTTGGCAAGCCGGTCTTGACCGATCTCGGTTTGGAAAATTCTTCTCTCGAAGAAAATGAAGCGCTACGTCTCATCGCATCGCTGGAGCGCGCGAGCGAGCATCCGCTCGCGCAGGCGATCGTCCAGGCAGCCGAGAAGCGCGGGGTACCTCTTTCACCGGTCGAGGGGTTCAATTCAGTCACCGGCCAGGGCGTCGAGGGCAGGGTCGCCGGACACCGCGTGACAGTCGGAAGCCGGCGCTACATGGAGCGGCTCGGCGGCGTGCCGGCGGCGCTCGCCGATAAAAGCATCTTTGCGGCAATCGACGGCAGGGTGGCCGCAGGACTCACGGTGGCCGATCCCATCAAGCAAACCACGCCCGAGGCGGTAAGCGCGCTGCATGCCGAAGGCATCCGCATCGTCATGCTCTCGGGAGACTCGCGCAAGACCGCCGAAGCAGTCGCAAAGCTGCTTGGCATCGATGAGGTCATCGCCGAGGTTCTACCGGAGCAGAAGGTCGAGAGGATCAAGGAGCTGCAGGCGCAGGGCCGCGTCGTCGCCATGGCGGGCGACGGCATCAACGACGCGCCCGCGCTCGCGCAGGCCGATGTGGGGATTGCGATGGGCACCGGCACCGATGTCGCGATCGAAAGCGCGGCGGTCACACTCGTTAAGGGCGACCTGCGCGCGATCGTAAAGGCGATCCGCCTGTCGCGCGCCACGATGCGCAACGTGAAGCAGAACCTGTTCTTCGCCTTCGTCTACAACGCGCTCGGCGTGCCGATCGCGGCAGGCGTGCTCTATCCGGTATTCGGCCTGCTGCTCTCGCCGATCTTCGCCGGTGCGGCCATGGCGATGAGCTCGGTCTCGGTGGTGACCAACGCGCTGCGATTGCGGCGCGTTCGACTTTGAGGTGCTAGTTACAGGGTAGAATCCCTGACCGTCATGGCGGGGATTCTCAAGCGGCGCGTCGCGCTGCTCCTCATCGGGCTCCTGGTCTTTGCCCAGGGCGCCGTTGCGCTCGCTGCCTGTTCTATGGAGCGCGGGATGAGCGCGCCCATCGCGATGACAGCGGACGAGCACTGCGCTGATTGTCCATCTCCCGCAGCCCGGGCGCAGAACGGGAACCTCTGCGTCGCGCACTGCACTTCCGATCTTCAGCTTGCTGGGTTGACTGTGTCCTTGGTGCGCGGTCCGGTCCAGTTACCGGTGCTTGTTGTTAGTCGCCCGACAGCACTTCTTCCCACAGGGCTAGATGTGCCACCTTCGGGCGCTCCGCCGCGCCGCATCCTGCTTCACTCCTTCCTGATCTGATCTCCGTGCCGCCGGAGCGGCGGCAGGCTTTGTTTTGGCGGCCCGCAGCGCGGGCCTTCGAAAGCGTAACGGAGATCCATATGCCTCAATGGCAAAGGCTAGGTTGTTCAGCAGTCCTCTCGATGACCCTCGCCGCGCACGCTGCAGGCGACCCCAAGCGTGGAGCGCAGGTGTTCCGGCAATGCATGGCCTGCCATTCCGTTGCGGCCGGCGAGCAGATGACCGGGCCCAGTCTTGCGCATATCTGGAATCGGAAAGCAGGCAGCGTCGAAGGATTTCTGCGCTATTCGGATCCGATGAAACGCGCCGATGTAGTCTGGAACGAAGCGACGCTCGACCAGTGGCTGAGCAATCCCGCGGCGTTCCTTCCTGGAACCAGCATGACCTTTCCCGGGTTGAAACAGAGCCAGGCGCGCCAGGATCTCATCGCCTACTTGAAAGCGGTCGCGGGAGGCAAGGCGCCTCCGGCTCAGCGAGGCGGGAAGCTCGACTTGCGCAAGGCTCCGCCCGAAGGCCAGGTCACTTCGATCAAGCATTGCGGCGATACCTACACGGTCGACACCGCCGATGGCAGGAGCCAGAAGGTCTGGGAGTTCAACCTGCGCTTCAAGACCGACACGAGCAAGCTCGGCCCGGCGCCAGGCAAGCCGGTTGTCGTTGGCGCCGGCATGCAAGGCGATCGCGCATCCATCGTCTTCGCCACACCGAAAGAGATCAGTGAATCGATCAAGCATGCTTGCCCGTAGCATGGCGCTCGCCGTGCTCGTAGGCTGCGGCGACGAGCGCGACCGCGGCAGCGTCGCCCTTGGCGCCAATGTTTACGCACAGAACTGCGCCGCGTGTCACGGCGCGAAGCTCGAAGGACAACCGGATTGGCGCCGTCGGCTGCCGAACGGCCGCCTGCCGGCGCCGCCGCACGACGAGAGCGGTCACACGTGGCATCACTCCGACGACGTGCTCTTCGGTATCACGAAGCACGGCTTGGTCCCGCCCTACGCACCGCCAAATTACGAAAGCGACATGCCTGCTTTCGGCGGCAAGCTTTCGGATGCGGAAATCTGGGCGGCGCTGGCGTACATCAAAAGCCACTGGACAACGCGCGAGGTGCTCGACGCGCGCGCCGAGATGACGCGAAACGCGAGGACAAAATGAGATTTCTTGCTTTGATTTTGATTGGCATATCGGCAGTTGCGACGGCGCAAAGTCCGGTCATGCTCGTGCACGTGCACGGCCTCGCGTACAGCGCGGACGGCGAGCGGCTGATGATCCCGAGCCACCACGGCCTTGCGGTCTACGAGAACGGCAAATGGTCCAAGGCGCCCGGGCCCCAGCACGATTACATGGGGTTCGCCGCGACCGCCAATTACATCTACAGCAGCGGCCATCCGGCGCCGGGCGCTGGGCTCGTGAACCCGTTCGGTCTTTTGCGCAGCCGCGACGGCGCCAAGACGTGGGACCAGCTGGGGCTGGAGGGCGAAAGCGACTTTCATCTGCTCGCGACCGGATGGAATACCAACGCGGTTTACGTCTGGAATTCATCCGCCAATTCCCGCATGCGCGGGCCTGGATTGCATTACACAGTAAACGACGGCTTGGCCTGGAAATCGGCACGCGGCGAGGGTCTCGACGGCAACCCGCAAGCGCTCGCAGTGCATCCAGTCGATGCGGCGATGGTGGCAGTCGCGACTTCGAGTGGCGTGTATTTGTCGCGAGATTACGGCGAGCGCTTTACGCCGCTCGCGAACGCACAGGCCGTGTCCGTGTTTTTCGATCTCGACGGCAAGCAGATCTGGTTCGGGACCTTCGATGGCCGCGCGCGACTGTCGCGCGCGCCGCTGGCCGGAGGCGCCGCCACCGAGGTCAAACTGCCGGCGCTGCGCGATGACGCCATCGCTTACATCGCGCAGAACCCCAAGCAACGCAAAATCTATGCGATTGCAACTTTTAGCCGCAGCGTGTTTCTATCGAAAGACGCAGACGGTACCTGGACGCCAATCGCCGAACGCGGCATCGGATCAGTCAACTGAAGGAGGTGAAGTGAATCGCGATGAAGCCGGCGCGCCGTGGTACCGCGATGCCGCAACGCGCTCGCTGATCCTGCGTCGCTACCTGCCATGGCTCGCGGTGCTGAGCCTTGGATGGGAGATTGCCCAGCTGCCGCTCTACACGCTGTGGAACGAAGCGGGTCCCGGTTACATCGCCTTCGCGGTCGCGCATTGCACAATCGGAGATATCCTGATCGGCACGGTGGCGCTGGCGCTTTCCCTGGTATTGATGCGCGCGGGCTCGACCGAGCAATGGCCCCGCGCCCGCATCGCCGCGCTCACCGTTATCACGGCACTGGCCTATACCGCCTTTAGCGAATGGATTAACACCGTCGCGTTGCGCAGCTGGGAATACTCCAGTCTTATGCCGCGCGTAAGGCTGGGCGAATTCGAGCTGGGCCTTTCGCCGCTCGCTCAATGGCTGGTCATTCCGCCGCTCGCGCTTCGGCTGGCGTTGAGGCGAACGCCGCGGGTTTTTGCCGGATAGTTTGTCGGATAATTCGGCCGTGTACAGCGTCAAGGAGATCTTCTACACGCTGCAGGGCGAAGGGGCGAACGCGGGTTCGCCCGCGGTGTTCCTGCGGTTCGCCGGGTGCAATCTCTGGTCGGGGCGGGAGGAGGATCGCTCGAGCGCGGTGTGCCGCTTCTGCGATACCGACTTCGTGGGCACCGACGGACCCGGGGGCGGGCGTTTCGCGAGCGCCCCCTTGCTCGCCGAGGCAGTCCTCGGGGCGTGGCCGCGAGGCGTGAAGGAGCACCGCTTCGTCGTCTGCACGGGCGGTGAGCCGCTCCTGCAGCTCGATGCGCCGCTCCTCGAGGCGCTGCACGGGCGCGGGTTTCGCGTCGCGATTGAAACCAACGGCACGCAGCCTGTGCCCGACGGCGTCGACTGGGTCTGCGTCAGCCCCAAGGCCGGCGCGGCGCTCGTCGTGGATCGCGGCGATGAGCTGAAGCTCGTGTTCCCGCAGGCCGGTGCCGAGCCCGAGGGCTTCGAGCATCTTGCTTTCACGCATTTCTTCCTGCAACCGATGGACGGCCCGGACCGCGCGCGCAACACGCAGCTTTCCGTTGCCTATTGCCGGGCGCATCCTGGCTGGCGGTTGAGCCTGCAGACGCACAAGCTGATCGGCATTCCGTGACGCCAATGGAGCTCTCCTACCGCTTCGGCTTCGACGCGGCGCATTACTTCGCGCATTTTCCCGCCGGCCATAGAAATCACGGGGTGCACGGCCACTCGTTCCAGGTCGAGGTCGCGGTGCGCGGCGAGGCCGACCCGCGTACCGGCTTCATCATCGACTTCGCCCAGCTCGAAGAAGCGTGCGGCGAGCTTCGCGGCGCGCTGGACCATCGCGTGCTCAACGAAGTCGAAGGCCTGGACAAGCCGAGCCTCGAGAACCTGTGCGCCTGGATCTGGCAGCGGCTCGCGCTGCGCTTTCCATCGCTCGCTCGCGTGACCGTGCGGCGCGATTCCTCGGGACAGGGCTGCGTCTATACCGGCCCGCAGTGAGCTCGCTTGGCCTGAACCGGCGGGCACGGCACGTTGCCATAGCTGCAGAACACGCAGCAGTCGCCCGGCTTGGGCTTGAGGCGCGCGCCGCAATGCGGACAGTCGTAGAAGAATAGACAGGCGTCGGTCGGCATCGTCTCGACGCTCGATTTCCCGCACTGCGGGCAGGTCAGCGTGCTTTCAAGGAGAGGCATTAGGCGGGCGCCTGCCGCGAGATCAATAGAGCGGCGACTATACCCAGCGCGGTCATGGCGCACACGATGAGCGGCCCGGGAGGAAGGTCGGACACCAGCGATAGCGCGAGGCCCAGCGCATAACCGAAGGCCCCGAGCGCGTAGCTCAGGGCCATGCGGCCTCGCACCATGCGACGGGTCGCGAGGGCTGGAACGATGAGCGTGGTGAAGACCAGGTAAACGCCAACCAGCTGAACCGCGACGGTCACAGCGCATGCGAAAAGCAGGTAGAAGCCTATCCGTCCGGCGCGCTCGCCGAAGCCGAACCAGAGGGCGAGAATCACTGCGGAAACGAGCGCCACCAGCGGCAGCTCGGCGGGGTTTACCCAGAGAATCTGCCCGATGAGGAGATCCTTCAGATGCTCGGCGCCGCGCGGATTGGTCGCGAGCAGCAGGATGGCGGCGTTGGCGGCGACGATGAACGTCACGCCGATCACCGCTTCCTGTACCTCGGGCCAGAGCTTTTCGGTCCAGTTGAGGAGCAGCGCGCCGGCCAGCGCGGCCGACAGCGCCGCCGCCTGGACGGCGGCGCCGTGCGGCTCGTAGCCGAGCCAGTCCGCGACGATGACGCCGAGCCCGGCGATCTGCGCCACGGCGAGATCGATGAAGACGATGCCCCGCTTCAGCACTTGGATGCCGAGCGGGACGTGCGTCGCGGTGACCAGCAGCCCTGCCAGGAGCGCGGGCCAGATGATGCTGAGGTCGGGCGTCACTTGGCAACCGCCAGCAACCGCGTCAAGGTGTCGTCATACAGCGTGAACAGGTCCTTCGCATTGTCCGTGCCGCCTACGGTGAACGGCACCATCACCGCGGGGATCTTGGCGCGCTGCGCGAGCCACTCCGCGGCGCGCGGCTCATTGTAGGCGGCACGCACCACTGCCTTTGCCGGTTCACGCTTGAGCTGATCGAGCAATTCGCCAAGGTGCGCGGTGCTCGGCGGCAGTCCCGGCTTGGGCTCCAGCGCACCGACTTCGCGCATGCCGAGCCAGTTGATCAGGTACGTGAAGTTCTTGTGATAGACGACCACCGGCATTCCTTTCAGCGGTGCGCCCTGTTTTTCCCAACGCGCCGTTGCGTCGCTCCAACGCTGGAGGAACGATTTTTCCCGATCTTCGTAGTACCTGGTATCGGCGCGGTCCAGAGTTGCCATGCGTTCGCTCAGCGCAGCCGAGACTCTGGCGATATTCCGGGGGTCGAGGTGAATATGCGGGTTGCCGGCGGCGTGAATATCGCCCATCGAGCGGTCGAGCCGC
>VBBY01000036.1 GCA_005881595.1 Betaproteobacteria bacterium
GATCCACAGCAGCGCGCCGACGATGATGAAGACGATGGCCGCGGCTTCCCACATCGTCTAGGCATCCTCTTTGACCAGGTCGGCGCCTTTTTCCGCGATCGCGATCACCGCGGCGTTGATGTTGCCCGAGGGAACAGCGGGCATGACGGAGGCATCGATGACGCGCAATCCCCTCAAGCCCTTTACTTTCAGTTTTTCATCCACGACCGCGCCGATGCGGCAGGTGGAAGTCGGATGGAACACCGTCTCTCCCATTCCGCGGCAGTAGTCGAGCCACTCCGAGTCGCCCTGTACCCCCGGCCCGGGCAGGTATTCGGCGCGAACGTAATCGCGCAGCGGGGCCGTGTTGACGATGCGCCGCACGAGCTTCAGCCCCTCGATCATGACGCGGCGGTCGTTCTCGGTAGCGAGGTAGTTGTAGCGGATGGCGGGCGCCGCGGCCGGGTCCGCGGAGCGCAGGTGGACCGAGCCGCGCGACTCCACCTGGAGCTGCGAGACGGCGCAGGTGAAGCCGGAGTGCCGGTGCAGGACCCCGCCGCGCTTGGCGCTCGAGAAATTGATGAAGTAGAGCTGCGCGTCGGGCCGCTTCAGGTCCGGCCGGGTGCGGACGAACGCGGCGGCATGGCCGGCGCTTACTGTCAGGGGTCCTTGCCTGAACAGGAAGTACCTCAGACCCACGAGCGCCATGCGCCGCAGGCTCATCATGTCGTCGTTCAGCGTGATCGGCTTGCGACAGCGCCAGAACGTGCGCACGTAGAAATGGTCCTGCAGATCCGCGCCGACGCCGGGCGAGTCGTGCACGACCGGAATGCCGTGGCGCTCGAGCAGCGCCCGCGGACCCACGCCGGAGAGCTGCAGAAGCTGCGGCGAGTTGAACGCGCCGCCGCAAAGGATGATTTCTCCCGCGCGGACGGTGTGAACTTCGCCTTTTTTCCGAAACTCGATTCCGACCGCGCGCCGATCCCTGAAGTGGATCCTGGTCGCCAGAGCGTCGACTTCGATCCTCAGATTCGGTCGCTTCTCGGCCGGCCGCAGGTAGCCGACCGCGGTGCTGCAGCGGCGGCCGCGGGATGCCGTTGCCTGGTAGTAGCCGGTGCCTTCCTGCGTGGCGCCGTTGAAGTCGTCGTTCCGCGGAATTCCCAGCGCCATGGCCGACGCGATGAAGGCGTCGCACAGCTCGTGACGCGGCAGGTCCGATACCGCGAGCGGTCCGCCGACGCCGTGCCATGGGTCCGCGCCGCGGCTCTGGTCCTCCGACTTCCTGAAGTACGGCAGGAGATCGTCGAAACCCCAGCCCGGGACCGCCCAGCCGTCGAAGTCCTCGCGCTGGCCGCGGATATAGACCAGGCCGTTGATCGAGGAGGAGCCGCCGAGAACTTTACCGCGCGGCGTGAAAATGCGCCGGTCGTTCAGCGCCGGCTCGGGCTCCGACTCGTACGCCCAGTTGACGTCGGTGCGCGCGAACAGCTTGCCGTAGCCGAGCGGCACGTGGATCCAGAAGTCGGTGTCGCGCGGCCCGGCTTCGAGGAGAAGCACGCTGCGGCGGCCGCTTTCGGTGAGCCGGCTGGCGAGGACGCAACCCGCGGACCCGGCCCCGACGACGATGTAATCGAACGAATTCAGACCGTCGCGATCGGCGTGGCGGGCGAGCCGACGGCCCCGGGCAGGCGCAGCGGCGGCGCGGTGAGCAGGAAGCGGTTGCGGCCATGCTCTCGCAGCCAGCGCGCCAGCCCGGTGAGGTACCACAGCTCGCCGAGATGGATGCCGTTCTTGAAGATGCAGTGCTCGTGCAGCGGCATCGAGGCGTGCGGCCTGGGGCTCGCCAGGCTCGTCGGAATGATCTCGACGGCGTAGTTGTCGGCGATCAGGCAGGCGAGCCGCGAATCCGAGATCCACTGCAGCAGCCGCGCGTCGCGTCCGTCGAGGCCGCTGCAGGTGCCGTGCAGCAGCTTCGGGTCCGGGTTCTTCTCGAGCTCGAGGATGACGTCGGCGAAGCCGGTGTAGAGGCACACCATGTCGCCCGCCTCGATTTCGACCTTGTCCTCCTCGAGGACCTTCATCAGCTCATCGTAGGTCACGGCGTGGCGCCGGCGCGCAAAATGATGGTGCAGATCGATCATCACCCCGCGGCCCTGCGCGCCGTGCTCGGCAAGGTTCTCGATACCGAGCGCGCGCGCCTGCGTTCCCTCGTACTTCGCCCAGGGCTCGCCCGCCCGGCTCTCCGGCGCCGGCCTGACGTCCGCGCCGGCGCGAAAGCCGTTGTAGAACACGATCTCGCGCTCGCCGTCGCCGTCGGCATCGAAACGGCTGCCGATATGCGCGAACGAGTCCCACTGCGTCGAGTATTGCAGCGTGAGGAGCACGAGGTCGTCGCTGACCACGTCGGTGAAGTCCGGGTTCTCTGCGGCGAGGGGAAAGCAGAAGTTTTGCTTGCCCCCGCGGAGCGTGGCGGCCAGTCTCGGCGGCGACCTGCGGGGATTGAGCACGCTGCCGCCGGGATAGTCGAGCGGCAGCGACAGGCAGAAAGTAATCCCTGCCTTCACCTCGGCGATGCCCTGCAGCACCTTCTCGCGCGTCACCAGGTTCATGCGGCCGCGCTGGTCATCGGGGCCGAACTCGCCCCAGTTGGAGCCAGGAGGTCGCTGCTTCCAACGCGGTTTCATAAAACGTGGTCTGTCCCTGATTAGTAGTAATGCCGGCCTATCCATTCGGCGACGAGCGCCGGCTTGGCCGAGCCCTCGCGCTCGATCACCGCGTTCCAGGTGACCTGCACGCCGTTGCCGTCGAGCTTCTCGTACTTCGAGAGCGTGAAGCGCGCGCGTACGCGCGAGCCGCTCGGCACCGGCGAGGTGAAGCGCACGCGGTTGAGCCCGTAGTTGACGCCCATGCGCCGGTCGCTGAAGGAAAAGGTCATCTCCGACAGGTGCGAGAGCAGCGACAGCGTGAGAAAGCCGTGCGCGATGGTGCCGCCGAAAGGCGAGGACTGCGCGCGGCTGCGATCGACATGGATCCACTGGAAGTCCTCGACCGCCCTGGCGAAAGTGTCGATGCGCTCCTGCGTGATCTCGACCCAGGGGGAAACCGCGATCTCCTCGCCGACGCGGTGCTCGAGCTCGCGCACGCTCGTCATCGCGCGCCGGCCTCCAGGCGCCTGCGGACCCTCTCCATGACCTCGTAGTCCTCGGCCTTGCGCGCCGCCGCGCCTTTGGGATCGAGCTGGTCGAGCTCGTAGGCGAGCTGCTGGTAAGCCTGCAGCTGGCGCTGGAGCTCGCCGGGGCCGCGGTCCTTGCGCTCGGGAAGCGCGAGGAGCTCCTGCAGCAGGCGCCTGCGACGCTCCTCGAGCGGCGCGATCGCCTTGTCTCCCTCCGGCGTCCTCGCCGTGCCCTGCGGCGTGTAGCGCAGCACTTCCACCGGCGGCAGGCGCCGCTCGCGTTCGGCATCGCCCACCCAGGGCGGGGGATAGCTCGAATACTTGATGGCGCCGGTTTCCGGGTCGATCCAGCGATAGAGATCGGCGCGCGCCGGGAGCGCCGTGAAGAGCAGGAAGAAGAAGACTATGGAAGGCAAGCCAGCACCCCGGAGGCGATCGCCCGCGCAATCCGCTCGCGCAGGCGCGGATCGCGCAGCCGGGCTTCCTCGGCGGGATTGACGATCACGCCGGCCTCGACGAGCACCGCAGGCATCGCCGCGCTGCGTGCGACCGTGAGGTTGTCGTAGTAATGCACGCCGTTGATCTCGTCCGCGAAGGGCCGGTTCTCGCCGAGCACCGGGTCGGCATGATAGCGCGACGGCGTGAAGCCGGCGGCACGCAGCTGCGCACCGATGGCCGAGGCGCAGGCGAGGCTCTTGTCGGCCTGGGGATTCTTCCGGGACACGAAAAGGGAGAAGCCGGAGAATCGGTGTGCGTGCGGCAGCTGGCTCAGGCGCACGGAGTCGTGGTGAATCGACACAAAGAGATCGGCGCCCGCCGCGTCGCGCGTGCGGTAGTGCAAGATCGCGTAGTCGCCGCGCTCGCCGATCATGCGCACTTTCAGTCCCGCCTCATTCAACAAACCTTTCAGTTGTGAAGCCAGCTCGAGGTTGTACTCGAATTCCGCGCGGCCGCTCGCGGAAATCACGCCGGGCTCGCCGTAGTAGTGGCCGACGTCGACGGCCACCAGAAAGGCAAGCAGGGTCCTAGAAGCGCGAGAAGTCAGGCTTGCGCTTCTCGAGGAACGCGGACATCGCCTCCCTCGCCTCGGGGGACGAGAGCCGCTCGCTGAAGATCTTCGTCTCCTCGGCGATGGCCTCCGCAATGGCCGCGCCATGCCGCTTCTTCAGCAGGCGCTTGGTGAGCCGCAAGGATTCGGGCGGCAACGCGGCAAGCGTGGAGGCCGCTTCCCTGGCCTTCGCAAAAAGCTGCTCTGCAGGAACGACCTCGCAGACCATGCCGATTTCCTGCGCTTTTTGCGCGCTGAACGGCTGCCCGAGAAGCAGCAGCTCGGCGGCGCGCTGGTAGCCTGCGAGGAGCGGCAGCAGGTAGGTCGAGGCGAATTCTGGAACGATGCCCAGCGGCACGAACGGCAGCTGGAAGCGGGCGTTGGTCGCTGCGTACACAAGGTCGCAGTGCAGGAGCATGGTGCTGCCGATTCCCACCGCCGGCCCGCCCACTGCGGCGACGATCGGCTTCGCGAGGCTGGGCAGCACCTTGAACAGCTCCACGACCGGCGGCTCCGCGCCGGCCGGGCGGCTGAGGAAATCGCCGACATCGTTGCCCGCGGTGAAGCACTCCTGCGAGCCGTGGAGCAGGATCGCGCGCACCTGCGGATCGGCGTCCGCCGCGGCGAGCGCTGCGGCAAGCATGACGTACATCTCCGCCGTGATCGCGTTCTTCTTCTCGGGGCGCGCGAGCTCGACGTGCGCGACGCTGTTGATCGTTTCAGCGCGGATCAAGCCGGTAGTCCTTGAACTGCTGCCGCAACGTGAGCTTGGAGAGCTTTCCGGTCGCGGTGTGCGGCAGCTCGGCGACGAACACCACGTCGTCCGGCATCCACCACTTCGCGATCTTGCCTTCGTAGAACTTGAGGAGCTCGTCCTTCGAGACCTCCTGGCCGGGCTTCTTCACCGCGACGACGATCGGCCGCTCATCCCACTTCGGATGCTTGATGCCGATCACCGCCGCCTCGGCGATGGCCGGGTGCGCCATCGCGATGCACTCGAGGTCGATCGAGCTGATCCACTCGCCGCCCGACTTGATCACGTCCTTCGAGCGGTCGGTGATCTGCATGATGCCGTCCGGGTCGATGGTCGCCACGTCGCCGGTCGGAAACCACTTCGTGCCGTGCTCGTCCGTCTTCAGCGGATTGCCGCCCTCGCCCTTGAAGTAGCTGTCGATGACCCAGGGCCCGCGCACCTGCAGGTCGCCGAACGCCTTGCCATCCCAGGGCAGCTCGGTCCCGTCCTCGCCGACGATGCGCATGTCCACGCCGTAGATGGCGCGCCCCTGCTTGTACTGGAGCGCGTCGCGCGCATCCTTCGACGCCTTCGCATGCTTCGCCTTGAAGCTGCCGACCGTGCCGAGCGGGCTCATCTCGGTCATGCCCCAGGCATGCAGCACCTGCACACCGTAGTCGTCCTGGAACGACTTGATCATGGCCGGCGGGCAGGCCGAGCCGCCGATCACGGTGCGCTTGAGGGTCGAGAAGCGCAGCCGGTTCTCCTTCATATGGTTGAGCAGCGCGAGCCAGACCGTCGGCACGCCGGCGCTCATGGTCACGCCCTCGGACTCGAACAGCTGGTACACGCTCCTGCCGTCGAGGTGCGGTCCCGGGAACACCATCTTCGCGCCCACCAGCGCGCAGGAATAGGGCAGCCCCCAGGCGTTGACATGGAACATCGGCACCACCGGCAGCACCACGTCGCGCGCCGATACGTTCAGGCCGTCGGGCAGCGCGGCGCCGAAGGCGTGCAGCATCGTCGAGCGGTGGCCGTAGAGGGCGCCCTTCGGGTTTCCGGTAGTGCCCGAGGTGTAGCACAGGCAGGCCGCAGTACGCTCGTCGAAAGTGGGCCACTGGAAATCGGCTTTCTCTTTCTCGAGCAGAGCCTCGTAGCAAAGAAGGCTCGGGATATTCGCCTTCGGCATCGCCTCGGGTGCGCACATCGCGACGTAACCCTTTACCGTCTTCAGCAGCGGCGCGAGCTTCTCCAGCAGCGGCGCGAAGCTGAGGTCGAAGAAGACGTACTGGTCCTCGGCGTGGTTCGCGATGTAGGTGATCTGGTCCGGGAACAGCCGCGGATTGATCGTGTGGATCACCGCCCCGGAGCCGGCGACCGCGTAGTAGATCTCAAAATGCCGGTAGCTGTTCCAGGCGAGGGTCGCGATCCGCTCCCCCGGCTGGACGCCGAGGCGCTGCAACGCGCCGGCGAGCTTGCGGGCGCGCGCATGTGCGTCGCGGTAGGTGTAGCGGTGCACGCTCCCGTCCACCGTCTTCGAGACGATCTCGGCGTCGGCGTGGTGCCGGTCGGCGTGCTGGAGCAGGCCGCTGATCAGGAGCGGCATGTCCATCATCAGGCCCTGCATGGCTGCTTCTCCTAAGTGTCCGCGCGGCTCAATTGCCGCTGATCACCTCGCCGAAGAGCTCCCACTGCTTGCCGTTGAAGCGCTGCAGCTGCACCGACTGGATCGGCGCGAAGTCGTCCTGGCTGGTGGTGATGGTGATTCCCGGCAGCAGCGTATCGACGCGCCATCCCTTCATGCTCGCCGCCTGGCGCATCACGTTTTCGCGCGTCAGGTTGTCGCCGCACATCCTTAGTACTTCGTGCAGCGTCGCGGCCACCGTGTAGCCGTAGACGCTGAAGGCGTTGATCAGGCTGCCCTCCGGATAGTACTTTTTCATGAACGCCTGCCACTGCTTCATCGCCGGGTCGTTCGCCCAATGCGCGTCGGTCGGGTCCTTGTAATAGGCGGTCGAGATCACCCCGGCGGACTTGTCGAGGCCCGCCGGGGTCAGCACCGAGCCGACCGAGATGGAGACATTGTTCAGGTAGTGCACCGGCTTCCAGCCGATATCGTAGGCCTTGCGGATCGCCTGCGCCGCGAATTTTGGCGTCGTGATGTTGAAGAACACGTTGGCGCCCGAGGACTGCAGCTGCACGATCTGGGAGTCGACCGTCGGGTCGCTCACCTCGTAGGAAGCCTCGGCGACGATCATGCTGCGCGCCTTGTCGCCCAGCCCGTCCTTCAGGCCCTTGAGGTAATCCTTGCCGTAGTCGTCGTTCTGGTAGAGGACGGCGATCTTCGCGTCGGGCCGGGTCTTCAGGATATGTCGGGCGTAGATCTGCGCTTCGGTCTGGTAATTCGGCTGCCAGCCCATGGTCCACGGGAAGTTCTTCGGGTCGTTCCACTTGGTCGCGCCGGTTGCCACGTGCAGCTGCGGCACCTTGCGCAGGTTCATGTACTTGTGGATGGCGGTGTTCGAAGGCGTGCCGAGCGTCTGGAACAGGAACAGCACCTGGTCCTGCTCGACCAGCTTGCGCGCCATCTCGACCGTCCTGGGCGGGCTGTAGCCGTCGTCGTAGCTGATGAAGGTCAGCTTGCGGCCGTTGATGCCGCCCTGATCGTTCACCATCCTGAAATAGGCGTCGATTGTCTTGCCGATCGTGCCGTACGCCGACGCCGGGCCGCTGTAGGGGTTGGTGTTGCCGATCTTGATCTCGGTGTCGGATGCGCCCGGGTCGTACTTCTTTTGGGCGGCGGCCGGAAAGGCGAACGCTGCCAGCATCGCTCCGATGCAAACGAGCTTGGTTTTCATTGGGCTCTCCTCCTCGTCAAAAGCAGCCGGATGGCGCCTGCCACGCCCGTGGGCATCAGGTACACGAAACCGATCATGAACACGCCGAAGATCGCCCAGGGGGCGGCCTTCGAGATCTCGTCGGCGATGTTCGGGATGAACTGGATGAACAGCGCGCCGTAGAGAGCGCCGCTGATCGAGGCGAGGCCGCCCACCACGATGCCGACGAGAAAGACGATCGAAAGGAAGACGCCGAAGCTGTCGGGGGCGACGAACTGCACGGCGAGCGCTCCAAGGGCGCCCGCGACGCCGGTGAACATGGCCGATACTCCGAATGCAAGCGACTTGTAGAGCGCGTTGTGGATGCCCATCGCCTCGGACGCGGTGTGCTGGTCGCGGATCGCAACCAGGGCGCGCCCGATGCGGCCACGCAGCAGGTTCCAGCCGAGTACAAACATGATCAGGGTCACTGCCAGGGTGAAGAAGTACAGCCACCTGTCCGCCTCCAGCGGAATTCCGAACGGGGCTTCGGGTTTCGCGATGACGATGCCCTGCACGCCGCCGGTCCACTTCTCGAGGTGATGGTACTTCAGCAGCTGCGGCATCGCCACGCCGAGCGCGAAGGTGGCGAGCGCGAGATAAAGCCCCTCCAGGCGCAGCGCCGGCAGCCCGAACAGGAACCCGGCAACGAGGCAGACGCCGCCGGCGGCGGGCACTACCGCCCAGTACGGCGCGCCTGCCTTGTCGATGAGGATCGCGGCACAGTAGGCGCCGAGGGCGTAGAAGGCGCCGTGGCCGAGAGAGATCTGGCCGTTGTAGCCGGTGAGGATGTTGAGTCCGAGCAGCGCGATGGCGTACACCAGCACCAGCGTGAGCTGAAAGGTGCGATAGCTGCTGACCAGGAAAGGCAGCGCGCAGGCAACGACGATCAGGACGCCGAGGAATAGGATCCTTCCCCTCATACGCGCGTGACGTACACCCTGCCGAAGAGACCTGAGGGCTTCACCAGCAGCACGCCGACGATGAGCACGAGCGCCACAGCGAGCTTCAGCTCGTTGCCGATGACGAACGCGCCGAGCAAGTTCTCCAGCACGCCGACGGCGAAGCCGCCGAGCACAGCGCCACCCGGGCTGTCGATGCCGCCGAGCAGCGCGGCGGCGAACGCGTAGAGCAGGATCCCGCTCATCATGTTCGGATCCAGGTAGACGACGGGCGCGACCATCATGCCCGCGACCGCGCCGACCGCGGCGGCGAGGCCCCAGCCAAGCGCGAGCATCCAGCCGACGCGGATGCCGACCAGGCGGCTCGACTCGGGATTCTGCGCCGCCGCGCGCATCGCCAGGCCGAGCGGCGTGAAGCGGAAAAAGCCGTACAGCAGCGCGAGCACGGCCAGCGTCACGCCGATGGCGCCGAGCTCGTGCGCCGAGATGTAGTGGATGCCGAGGATCGGCTGGCGCGGGAAGGGGCTCGGGAAACTCTTGATGGTGTAGGTGTAGATCCAGCCGGCGACGCTGTTCAGGATGACGAGCAGCCCGATGAACACCACCACCACGCCGAGCACCGGAGCGTTCTCGACCGGCCGAATTACGATTCTTTCAATGAACATTCCCAATATAAAAGCGATTCCAACCGTAAGGAGGAAAGCCGGCCAGTACGGCATGCCGGCGTTGATCAGGCTCCAGGCGATGTAGGTCGTGAACATCGCCATCTCGCCCTGGGCGAAGTTCACGAGGTGGGTGGCGTGGTAGATCATCACCAGCGCCAGCGCGAGGCTGGCGTAGATGCCGCCGGTGGCGAGGCCGGCGAGCACCTGCAAGATCACGGCGTCCAGCGTCATCCTAGTAGCCCAGGTAGGCTCGCCGCACGGCGTCGTCGCGCTTGATGTCGGCGGCCGTGCCCGAGAGCACCACGCGCCCGGTCTCGATGAGGTAGGCGCGGTCGGCGAGATCGAGCGCCATGGCGGCGTTCTGCTCGACGAGCAGCATGCCGACGCGCTCGCGCTCGTTGATGGCGCGCAGGATGGCGAACAGCTCGCGCACCAGCAGCGGCGCGAGCCCGAAGGACGGCTCGTCGAGCAGCATCAGCTTGGGGGCGAGCATCAACGCCCGCGATACGGCAAGCATCTGCTGCTCGCCCCCTGACAGCGTCCCTGCCTGCTGCGCGCGGCGCGCCCTCAGCTGCGGGAAGTAGCCGAAGACGCGCTCCAGGTCGGCTTCGACCGCGGCACGGTCCCTGCGCGTGTATGCGCCCAGGCGCAGGTTCTCCTCGGCGGTGAGGTTCAGGAAGGTGCCGCGACCGTCGGGAACGTGCGCGATGCCCAGGCGCGCGATGTCCTCGGTGCTGCGGCCGTCGATGCGCTCACCGCGAAAACGGATCTGGCCCTCGGTCTTCACCATGCCGCACAAGGCGCGCAAGGTCGTCGTCTTGCCTGCGCCGTTCGCCCCGAGCAAGGCCGTGATCGACTTTTCCTCCATTGCGAAGCCGATCCCGTGGATCACCCGCGTGGCGCCGTAGGCGGCGTGGAGCCCGGATACCTCGAGCAGCATCAACCCCCCAGGTAGGCCCGAACCAGCTCGGGATGCAGCCGCACCTCGTGCGGCGCGCCTTCGGCGATGCGGCGGCCGAAATTGAGCGCGACCACCCAGTCCGCGATCCCCATCACCAGGCTCATGTGGTGCTCGACCAGCAGGATGGTGAGCTGCAAGCGCTCGCGCAGCTCGCGGATCAGCGCCCCGAGCTCGCCGACCTCCTCGTGGTTCAGGCCGCTCGCCGGCTCGTCGAGCAGCAGGAGCTTGGGCTCCGAGGCGAGCGCGCGCGCGAGCTCCACGCGCTTCTGCGTGCCGAAGGGAAGCTCCGCGACTGGCTTCGCCGCGAGAGCCCCAAGGCCGAGCAGGGCAAGCACCTCGCGCGCCTTGGCCGCGGTGCGGCGCTCGGCGCGCACCGCGTGCGGCAGGCGCAGCGCGTTGGCGAGGAAGCCGCCGCGCGAGCGGCAGTGGTAGCCCACCATCACGTTGTCGAGCACGCTCATGCTGCGGAACAGTGCCAGGTTCTGGAAGGTGCGGCCGATGCCGAGCGCGGCAACGCGATGGCGCGGCACGGCAAGCAGCGACCCGCCGTCGAAGGCGATCTCGCCGCGGTCGCAATCGTAGAGGCGCGAGACGCAGTTGAAGAGCGTCGTCTTGCCGGCGCCGTTGGGCCCGATCAGGCCGACGATGCGCCCGCGCGCCACCTCGAACGACACGCCGTCCAGAGCGACGATACCGCCGAAGTGCACCGCCACGTCCTTTACGCGCAGCAGGGGCTGCGCCTCGGATTGGACCATGTCCTCCCCATCTCCGGCGGGGATTGTAGCCGCCCCCGAAGCGGCTAGAATCCCGATTCCCCTGGAGATCCATGCATGAGCGAAGCGGCGCAGCGCATTGTTCACTATTCCGTCCGTGACGGTATCGCCGTCATCACGCTGAACAACCCCCCGGTGAACAGCCTCGGCAACGCGCTGCGCGCCGCGATCATGGAATACCTGAAGAAGGCCGAAGGCGATCCGGCGGTAAAGGGGGCGGTGCTGATCGGCTCGGCGAAGGCGTTTTCCGGCGGCGCGGACATCCGCGAATTCAACAAGCCCCGCGAGAAGCCCGACCTCGCCGAGCTCAACGACCAGCAGGACGCGATGACCAAGCCGCTGGTCGCGGCGATCGGCGGCTTCGCGCTCGGCGGCGGCCTGGAGCTGGCGCTCGCCTGTCACTTCCGCATCGCGCTGCCCAAGTCGCAGCTCGGGCTGCCCGAGGTCAAGCTCGGCCTCCTTCCCGGCTCGGGCGGCACGCAGCGCCTGCCGCGCATCATCGCGATGGCGGAGGCGCTGCGCATGATGACCAGCGGCAACCCCATCGCGGCGGAGAGAGCGAAACTGCTGGGGCTGGTGGACGAGATCGTGGAAGGGGACTTGCTGGAAGCGGCCGTGCTTTTTCTGCACAGATTGCTCAAGGAAGGCCGGCCCCGCCGCCGCATCCGCGACATGCAGGCGAAGGTCGACGGCGATCCGAAGGCGTTCTTCGCCCAGGCGCGCGAGCAGGTGGCGAGGGAGTGGAAGGGCTATCCGGCGCCGCTCGAGATCGTGGCCTGCGCGCAAGCCGCCCTGACGCGGCCTTTCGACGAGGGACGCAAGTTCGAGCGCGAGCGCTTCGCGCACCTGGTCAACACCACCGAGTCGAAGGCGCTGCGCCACATGTTCTTCGCCGAGCGCCAGACCACCAGAGTCCCGGGCGTGCCGGAAGACACGCCGGTGCGCGAGATCCGCAAGGCGGCGGTCGTGGGCGCCGGCACCATGGGCGGCGGCATCGCCATGTGCTTCGCCAATGCCGGCATCCCGGTCACCGTGGTCGAGATGAAGCAGGAGGCGCTGGACAAGGGACTGTCCAGCATCAGGAGCAATTACGCGGGCACGGTGGCCAAGGGGCGGCTGAAGCACGAGGAAATGGAAAGGCGCATGTCCCTGATCACGCCGTCCCTGAAGCTGGAGGACATGAGCGACGCCGACATCATCGTCGAGGCGGTGTTCGAGCGCATGGACGTCAAGCAGGACCTGTTCAAGAAGCTCGAGGTCACGGCCAAGCCCGGCGCGATCCTCGCCACGAATACCTCGACGCTCGATGTCGACCTGATCGCCGAGGCGACCCAGCGCCCCCAGGACGTGATCGGCACGCACTTCTTCTCTCCGGCCAACGTCATGCGCCTGCTCGAGGTGGTGCGCGGAAAGCAAACCGGCAAGGACGTGCTTGCCACCACGCTCAAGCTGGGCAAGACCCTGAAGAAGCTGCCCGTCGTCTCCGGCGTCTGCGACGGCTTCATCGGCAACCGCATGCTCGAGAAGTACGTGCAGCAGAGCCTGTTCCTGCTCGACGAGGGCGCGACGCCGGCCCAGGTCGACGCCGCGCTGCAGAAGTGGGGCCTCGCCATGGGCCCGTTCGCCATGTACGACATGGCGGGCAACGACATCGGCTGGGAAATCAGGAAGCGGCGCGCCAAGGAGCGGCCCGAGATGGTGTACTCGAAGTTCGCCGACCGCATCTGCGAGCTGGGCCGGTTCGGGCAGAAGACCGGCAAGGGGTTCTACCGCTACGAGGCTGGAAACCGCAAGCCCATTCCCGATCCCGAAGTGGAGACGCTCCTGCAGAGCTACAGGAAGGAGATCGGCGTCGAGACGCGCCAGGTTTCCGACGAGGAGATCGTCGCGCGATGCATGTACGCGCTCGCCAACGAAGGCGCCTACATCCTCGAGGAGGGCATCGCGCTGCGCGCCTCCGACATCGACATGGTGTACCTCGCCGGCTACGGCTTCCCGCCGTACCGCGGCGGCCCGATGTTCCATGCCGACAGCGTCGGCCTCGACAAGGTGCTCGCCGCCATCGAGCGCTTCCAGAAGGGCTACCAGGGCGCGCAGTGGAAGCCCGCGCCGCTGCTTGCGAAATTCGCCAAAGAGGGAAAACGCTTCAACGTCTGACGGAGGAGAGTTTCCATGACCGAAGCAGTCATCGTTTCCACCGCGCGCACGCCGCTCTGCAAGAGCTGGCGCGGCGCGCTCAACATGACGCACGGCGCGAAGATGGGCGGGCACGTGGTGCACGCCGCGCTCGAGCGCGCCAGGGTCGACGCCGACGAGGTCGAGGACGTGATCATCGGCTGCGCCAATCCCGAGGGCGCCACCGGCTGGAACATCGCGCGGCAGATCGCGGTGCGCGCCGGCTGCCCGAGCTCGGTGCCCGGCATGACGGTGAACCGCTTCTGCTCCTCGGGCCTGCAGACCATCGCGCTTGCCAGCCAGCGCATCCTGGCCGGCGAAGGCGAGATCTATGTCGCCGGCGGCGTCGAGTCGATCTCGCTGGTGCAGAACGAGATGAACAAGCACCACTTCCAGGACGAGTGGCTGCACCGCCACAAGCCCGAGAGCTACTGGCCGATGCTGCAGACCGCCGAGTACGTCGCGAGGCGCTACGAGATCCCGCGCGAGGAGCAGGACCGCTTCGGCGTGCAGAGCCAGCAGCGCGCGACCAAGGCGCGCGCCGAAGGCAAGTTCAAGGACGAGATCGCGCCGATCACCACCAAGATGAAGCTGGTCGACAAGAATACCGGCGCCGAGACGATGCGCGAGGTGACCGCCGCCGAGGACGAGGGCATCCGGCCCGACACCACCTACGAGGGCGTATCGCAGATCAAGCCGGCGATCGAGGGCGGCTGCATCGCCGCCGGCAACGCCAGCCAGTTCTCCGACGGCGCCGCGGCGACGGTGGTGATGAGCGGCCGCGAGGCGGCAAAGCGCGGCCTGCAGCCGCTCGGCATCTTCCGCGGCTTCGCGGTCGCCGGCTGCGACCCGAAGGAAATGGGCATCGGCCCGGTGCTCGCGGTGCCGAAGCTCCTCGAGCAGACCGGCAAGCAAGTCGGCGACATCGACCTGTGGGAGCTGAACGAGGCCTTCGCGGTGCAGGTGCTCTATTGCCGCGACCGCATCGGCATCCCCGACGAGCGGCTCAACGTCAACGGCGGGGCGATCGCGCTCGGCCACCCCTACGGCATGAGCGGCGCGCGGCTCACCGGGCACGCGCTCATCGAAGGCCGGCGCCGCAAGGCGAAGTTCGTCGTCGTCACGATGTGCATCGGCGGCGGCATGGGCGCCGCCGGCCTCTTCGAAGTGGCCTGAGAACTACCTCAGCGCCTTCAGCTTGAAAGCCGCGATCGGCTGCTGAAAGCCGCGCAGCGCGAGCGGCCCGACCGGGTCGGTTTCCGCGACGTCGGCGACCTCGCGCTCGGTCTGCGCGTCGAGAAGGATCTCGCCGGCGCCCGCCTCGCCGCAGAGGCGCGCGGCGAGGTTCGGCACGTTGCCGATCGCGGCGTATTCCCAGCGCTGCTCGAAGCCGATCACCCCGAGGGTCGCCTCGCCCTGCGCGATGCCGATGCCCAGGCCGACGTTATGGCCCAGCTTCTTCCAGGCGCCCGAAATCGGGCCGAAAGCGCGCTGCAGCGCCACCGCCATGCGCACCGCGCGCTCGGCGGGGCGCTCCACCGGGAACGGGTCGTTGAAGATGATCATCATGCCGTCGCCCGCAAAATGCTCGAGCGTGCCGCCGAACTCCTCCACGGTCGCGCCGAGCGTCACGTGGTAGGCGCGCAGCAGCTCTAGTACTTCGTCGGGGTCGGCGCGGTCGGTGAAGGCGGTAAAGCCGCGCAGGTCGAGGAATACCGCGGTGATGTCGCGGCGGTGCGGCTTGAGGATCTCCTCGCCGCCGGCGATGATCGCTTCTGCCACCTGGCGCGAGAAGAAGCGCTTCAGCCGGGAGAGCCGCTCGAGCTGCGAGACCTGGTCGCGCACGCGTCCCTCCAGCTCCATGTTCCAGCTCGTCACCTCGTCCTGCAGGCGCTTCACGCGCAGCAGCGACTTCACGCGCGCGAACAGCTCGTCCCAGTTGACCGGCTTGGACAGGAAATCGTCGGCCCCCGCCTCCAGGCCGTTGATGCGCTCGGCCTGCGGATCGAGCGAGGTGACGAGCACGATCGGCAGCAGGGCGGTGAGCGGATCGGCGCGCACCCGGCGGCACAGCTCGTAGCCGTCCATCCCCGGCATCAGGATGTCCGACACCACCAGGTCCGGCCGCTCGGCGTGCACCTGGCGCAGCGCCGTCTCGCCGTCGAAGGCGGTAAGCACCTCGTAGCCGCGCCCCTGCAGCACGCCGGTCATCATCTCCGCGATGGCGCGCTGATCGTCGACGATCAGGATGCGGCCGCTCATTGCGGGAACACGATCACGCCGCGCGCGTTCTTGCCCGACTCGAGGTCGGCGAAGGCCTGCGCCGCCTCGTCGATCGAGTAGCGCCGGGTGATGAGCTCGTCGAGCTTCAGCTGCCCGCCCAGGTAAAGGCCCAGCATGCGCGGGAAGTCGACGCGCGGCACGCAGGATCCGAAGTAGCTGCCGGTGAGCGTCTTTTCCTCGAACGGCAGCGTCATGGTGCGCACCGCGGTCGAGTCGCCCGGCTTCGCCACGCCGACCACCACCGCGACGCCGCCGCGGCAAATCGCGCGGTACGCGGCCGCGGCGAGCTCGCCGTTGCCGACGCACTCGAAGGCATAGTCGGGCCCGCCTCCGGTGAGCTTCTTCAACGCCTTGGCGAGGTCCTCGTCCGGCTTCGCGAGCAGCGTGCCGGTCGCCCCGAACTTCTTGGCCAGCAGCAGTTTCGCCTCCATCGCGTCGACGGCGATGATACGTGCTGCGCCCGCGATGCGCGCGCCCTGGATGACGTTCAGACCGACGCCGCCGCAGCCGAGCACTGCGACCGTGGACCCGGGCGTGACTTTGGCGGTATTGATCACGGCGCCGACCCCGGTCGTCACCGCGCAGCCTACCAGCGCGGCGCGGTCGAGCGGGATCTTCGGATCGATCTTGACGAGATTGTCGCCATGAACCGTGGCGTACTCCGCCATGACGCCGCAGCCCGAGAAGACGTTGAGCGGAGCGCCCCGCGCGTCGCGCGTGCGCAGCGTGCCGTCGGGCAGCGTGGTGATCGCCTTGCCCTGCTCGAGGCACAGCACCGGGCGGCCGGCCGAGCAGAAGCGGCACTTGCCGCACATGTAGATGAACGAGGAGACGACGTGATCGCCGAGGGCGAATCCGTCCACGCCCTCGCCCAGCTCGACCACTTCTCCGGCGGCCTCGTGGCCGAGGATCAGCGGCGGCGGCATCGCGATCGTGCCGTTGGTCGCCGAAAGATCGGAATGGCAGACGCCGCAGGCGCCGAGCTTGACGGTCACTTCGCCGCGCCGCGGCGGCTCTACCGTGACCTCCTCGACCACCACCGGCTTGTTCAGCTCCCTGAACACCACTGCTTTTGCTTTTCGTGGCATCGCGCGGAGTATATCTCGGACACTCGGCTAAAATGGCGCGGTTCACGAGGAGAATCGGATGCTCGTCCGCGACAAGCTGTTCATCGGCGGCCGCTGGGTCGCTCCTTCCGGCAGGGAAATGATCGACGTGCACAACGCCGGCACCGGCGAGGTGATGGGCCGCGTGCCGGCGGGCAGCGCGAAGGACGTCGACGTCGCCGTCGCCGCCGCGCGCCGCGCTTTTGAATCCTGGAGCAATACCTCTGCCGACCAGCGCGCGGAGCTGCTCGGGAAAATCTCGGCAAACCTGAAGGCGCGCGCCGACGAGCTGGCAAAAACGATCGCGCAGGAAGTCGGCATGCCGCTCAAGCTCGCCGGGCGCATCCAGGCCGGGCTGCCGATCGCCAACTTCGCCAATTTCGCGAAACTTCTGAAGGAATTTATATTCGAAGAACGGGTAGGAAATTCCCTGGTCACGCGCGAGCCGGTGGGCGTCGTGGCCGCGATCACGCCGTGGAACTACCCGCTGCACCAGATCGCGCTCAAGGTGGCGCCGGCGCTCGCCGCCGGCTGCACGGTGGTGCTGAAGCCCTCGGAAGTCGCGCCGTTCAACGCCTTCATTCTCGCCGAAGCGATCGAAGCCGCGGGCCTGCCGCAGGGCGTCTTCAACCTGGTGACCGGCTTCGGCGCGGACGCGGGCGAGGCGCTCGTCAAGCACCGCGACATCGACATGATCTCGTTCACCGGCTCGACGCGCGCCGGCAAGCGGATTTCGGAGCTTGCGGCCCAGTCGGTCAAGCGTGTGGCCCTCGAGCTGGGAGGCAAGAGCGCCTCGGTGATTCTCGATGACGCCGACCTCGCCACGGCGGTGAAGGGCACCGTGAACGGCTGCTACCTCAACTCGGGGCAGACGTGCACCGCGCTGACCCGGATGCTGGTCCCTGATTCGCTTTATCAGGACGCTGCCCGCATCGCTGCCGAGGTCGCGAAGAGCTTCACGGTTGGCGACCCGCTCGCCGAAACCACCAGGCTGGGGCCGCTCAGCTCGCAGGCGCAGCTCGAGCGCGTGCGCGGCTACATCAGGAAAGGCCTGCAGGAGGGCGCCGAGCTCCTTGCCGGCGGCGCCGAGCCGCCCGAGGGCGTGCCGCCGGGCGGCTACTACGTGAAGCCCACCGTGTTCGGCAGAGTGAGGAACGACATGACCATCGCCCGCGAGGAAATCTTCGGCCCGGTGCTGTCCATCATTGCCTACAAGGACGAGGAAGACGCGGTGCGCATCGCCAACGACACGGTGTACGGCCTGGCGGGCGCGGTGTGGTCCAGGGATGAAGCACGCGCGCAGCGCGTCGCGCGCCGCATCCGCGCCGGGCAGGTGGACGTGAACGGCGGCGCCTTCAACATGAACGCGCCCTTCGGCGGCTTCAAGCAGTCGGGCCACGGCCGCGAGGCCGGCGTCTACGGCCTCGAGGAATTTCTCGAGTACAAGTCGTTGCAGCTCAAGGGATGAAGGTTCAAGATCTGCTGAGCCTGAAGGGCCGCGTCGCCCTGGTGACCGGCGGCTCGCGCGGGCTCGGGTTGCAGATGGCGGAAGCACTGGGCGAGATGGGCGCGAAGCTCGCGCTGACCGCACGAAAACAAGATGAGCTTCAAAAAGCAGTTTCTCATTTGAAAAAACAGAACATCGAGGCCGCCTCCTTCGCATGCGACATGGGAAAGCGCGAAACCATCCCGCCCGTCGCCGACGCGATCCTGAAGAAATTCGGCAAGGTGGACATTCTCGTCAACAACGCCGGCGCCACCTGGGGCGCGCCCGCCGAGGAGCATCCGCTCGAGGCCTGGGACAAGCTGATGAACCTCAACCTGACGGCAGCGTTCGTGCTGACCCAGATCCTCGGCAGGAAATCGATGATCCCGGCGAAATGGGGCCGCGTCATCAACATCGCCTCGATCGCCGGCCTGATGGGACAGGACCCGCGCATCGTGCGCACCATTGCCTACAACACCACGAAAGGCGGCCTCGTGAACTTCACCCGCGCCCTCGCCGCCGAGTGGGGGCAGCACGGCATCACGGTCAACGCCATCTGCCCGGGCTTCTTCCCCTCGAAAATGACCCAGGCGACGCTCGGCACGACCGGCGAGCTGATCCGCGACTGGACGCCGACCAGGCGCCTGGGGAACGACGAGGACCTGAAAGGGCTGGTGGTGCTGCTCGCCTCCGAAGCTTCGCGCCATATCACCGGTCAGGCGATCGCCGTCGACGGCGGGGCGAGCGTGATATGACCGGCGACGCCAGGCTCGCCTTCACGCGCGACTACCAGAAGCGCATTCCCTTCGTCTCGCACCTCAAGATCCTCACCGAGACGCTCGGCGAGGGAACCGCGCGGCTCTCGCTGCCGATCGAGCCCCATCTCACCAACAGCATCGGCACGGTCCATGGCGGCGTGATCATGTCTCTCCTCGACGTCGCGTTGTGCACCGCGGCGCGCACGCTTCATCCGGATTCCCTGGGCGTGATCACCATCGACATGAGCACCTCCTTCATCGGCGGCGGCAGCGGCGCACGGCTGCTCGCCGAGGCGCGGGTGCTGAAGAACGGCCGCAGCATGATCTTCGTCGACGGCGAGGCGAAAAACGAGGACGGCTCGCTGGTGGCCAAGGCGATTGCCACGGTGAGAGTAAGATTGAAGGACAGGTAGCCAAAGGGGGAGGCCTGTCATGGGCAATTTCGTCGCGGAAGGACATCCCGTGCCGAGCGGCCACGGCTGGACGTGGATCGCCGGCGCCTGGAAGCTCTTCAAACGCCAGCCCGGCACCTGGGTCGCCATCGCCATCATCGCCATCGTTGTTTTTATCGCGTATTACTTCATGCGCGCATTCGGCAACATTCTTGGCATCCTGCTTACCCCGGTGTTCACGGCCGGCGTCGTGATCGGCGCCAAAGCGCTCGACGAGGGACGCAAGCTGGAGATCGCACACCTGTTCGCCGGCTTCACCAACCGCTTCGGCGCTCTGATCGCGGTGGGCGCAATCTACCTTGCACTGTTGCTCGCGATCGTCGTGGTCAGCGCGCTGCTGACGGGAGTGAGCGTGTGGGTCATGCTCAGCGCCAGCCCCGATCTGACAGGTGCAACGATGAGCGCGATGCTTTCGATCCTGCTCGCTTGGCTCATCGCCCTCGGGTTGATGCTGCCAGTCGTTATGGCGATGTGGTTCGCGCCGCCGCTCGCGGTGTTCAACGAGCTGGGCGTGTTCGACGCGCTCAAGGCGAGCTTCGTAGGCTGCCTGAAGAACACCGTGCCCTTCCTCATCTACGGCCTGATCCTGCTCGGTTTCGCCGTTCTCGCGTCGATCCCGCTGTGCCTGGGCTGGCTGGTGCTCGGGCCGGTGATCGGCGCGTCGATCTATACCTCGTACCGCGACATCTACTTCACCTAGCTCACCAGTTCGCGAACAGGCGCCGGCCGCGCCAGAACCAGGCGAGCCCGGCGAGCTGCAGCAGCCACAGCGCGCCGAGCGCCCAGTGATAGGCCTGCGGCGCGTAGCCGGCGCCGCTGCGCGGCCAGAGCTCGAGCACCAGTCCCGCCAGCCACTGCCCCAGGAACATGGCGAGAAACACGAAGCTGTTGACCGTCGTGTTGAGGCGCCCCGCCATCTCCGCCGGAAAGCGGCGCAGCAAAAGCGCATAGGCGAGTGTCGCCGCGCTGCTCGAGAAGGTGAATGCCGCCCACAGCGCGAGCGCGCCGGTGGTCACGCCGAGCGCCAGCAGGGCGAGGCACAGCGACGCCGTGCCGACGCCGCCGGCGATGAGCGGCAGTATCGAAGCGCCGCGCCGCGCGCGCAGCTCGGCCAGGCGGCCGAAGGCGAGGTAGCCGGCGATGAGGGTGCCGTTCACCACCAGCAGGCCGCGTCCGACCTGCACCGGATCATAGCCGGCGACGTCGCGCAGCCAGGTCGCGATCCAGAGCGTGCCGAGGGACATGGCCGCGCACTGGCTGGCGCTGA
>VBBY01000082.1 GCA_005881595.1 Betaproteobacteria bacterium
AGCCCGCCGCGGCGAATCAGGACGTCGCCTGCCCTGAGGGTCAGGCAATCCGGGCGATCGGTGATAAGACTGCCGTCTGCGTGCCAGTTCCGCCTCCGGTGAACCTGGCCCCGCTGAACGCCGCCATCAACGCCGAAGCCGTCGCCCGCATGGCAGCCGACCAGGAGTTGCGCGACAGCATCGGCGGCGAGACCGGCGTTAGGGGCCAGTATTCGTTCACTGGCACCGCCGTTTGCTTCAGCTCATCGACAGGTTTCCGCACCGATTTTGAGCTGGTGCCCCTCATCCTGCCGCCGCCCCCGCCTGACATCGGCACCAGTACCCTGCTGACGGTAGGCTCGAACTCCATCAGCGGCGTTCGCTCGTTCAACGGCGACGGGAACGGACACGTAGTTTTTACGGTGCATAACATCAACTACCCCGCTCAAGTCTTCGGCGGCGTGTCGTTCTCTACGCGAGCAGCCTCGCTGTCGAGGGCCGAGGCTAACTTCACGTATGTGGTGAATTCCGACCGGACGATCGTGATCGATGATGAACCGACGAATGGCGTCATCATCAAGGGTGGGAACCGGGTCGGCTGGGGTGTTTTAAGTCTCAACGTGCCGAAATTTGTCGGTCACATCTCCAAAGATTGGCGGACGATCCAGGTCATGCAGGAAGACATGGTCGTGGAGCAGTCCGTTCTCAATTCGCCGCCCGGTGTCACCCCGGTTCAGCAGTTCGTTACCGACCGCGTCTGCCACCGCGAGCGCACGCTGCACAAGATCGGGGATTGAATCAATCGCAGGCGCATCGCACCGCAGACGTACTAAGGGCCGCAGCGCGCGGCCTTTTCATAAAACCTCAATCGCCATGGTCGTCGTGCATGACGTCGAACACCAGGTTCTCGGGAGCCGGCCCGAACGAAGCCCAAGGCACGACGCGGGTCTGGCTTGCTCCTTTCTTGCTCCAGTCGCAGACGCCGTCCGGGAAAATGCTCCTCAGCCGGGCAAATTCGGCGTCCGTGAAGGAAACGGCATAGTCGCGCCGATCGACGGGCTGCAAACGGCATTTCAGGTTGTCAGCTGCGAGCGGTCCGCCGGCGACATAGCGCGGGAACGCGTAGGACGGGAACAGCGTGTTGCACGTGGAGTCAGGCGCTCTGCCGAAGGTTTGGGGCTCGGCAATGAACTGTGTCGTGCTCTGCCAGCACCCGTCGACGGCGTTCGCGGGCTTGTTGCGCACGATCTTGTCGTGCGCCGACCCTCGCGCGCGGTCGTTGCTCACGGCTTCCACCCATGCGATGAACATCGACCAGGCAGCCGGATACGGCACATTGCCTCGCCACATCACGTGGTTTTGCGCATCACCGTTGGCTTCGGCCATGCGCTCGCGCGTGGCGAAATGAATCCACTGATAGTGGTATCCGGAGTCGTCGTTGTAGATACCGGTGATATCGACGAGCGGAATCGACGCGAGGCCGCCGCTTCCCACGAATTGCAGCCCGCTTTGATACGCCCGACGAATCGCGCCGCGATTGCCGATCGAGCGCGAGGCGACGTAATTCGCGTCCTGGTCGTAGCCGCCGATGCCTTCGTTCAGATCGAGAAACTGCTTCGGCGTGATGCTGCCGGCATTGAGCGCCTGCAGGCCGTATTGAACGCCGACATTGTCGAAGGGCCGCAGCGCGAATCCCGTGCGCGGGTCGATGCCGTACACATTGCGTGCGGCATCGTAGACCGTGCCGCGCGCGCCGTGCGGATTGGTGAGCGGGTCGTAGCGCTGCGCGACCGGAACGGCGGCGGTGAAAGGCGCGGATGCATATCCGGGAATGCCGGCATCGGCGCGCCCGGGAACCGGGTCAGTGCGGCCGGACTGGCGAGCGGCATCGATGAATGCCAGCATGCCGTCGGATCCCGAGAACTTGTATCCGGAGATCGCCACCTTTTGTGCGTTCGTGAACCCGGCCGGGTTCGTGACGGCGAAATAGTGCGTCAGCAGGCGGCCATCGGAACCGGAGAACGCGATCGAGAGCGGGTCCGGGAAAGTGCAGGCGATCAGCGCGCCGTCGAAGAGTCCCGGCAGCGCATCGGCGAGCTGGATGCTGCCGTACGAGCCGCCGGAGCAGCCGGCGCTCACCGTGTAGCGCGGCACGCCGTAGGTCTCGATGAAGTGCTCCTTGCTCATCATCGCCGCCTCACCCGAGAGTACCGAGTTGCAGTTGTTCGATGGGTGCTGCAGCGTGTTGCTGAACAGCGCATAGCCTTCGCCGAGGCGCGTCGGGCTGAGCAGATCGAAGTCCATGCCGCCGAACGACAGGCTGCCGATGCTCGCGCCCTGGACGTACCAGCCGCCCGGGCAGCCGAAGCCCTCCACGGCGATCAGCCGCCGGTTCCAGCCCTTCGGCGGCGAGAACGGGCTCGGCGCCGCATCCACGGTAGGATCGTGCAAGATCGCGCTCTGGTAAATGCCGCGGTTGACCGTGCTGGTTTCCACCCGCACGATGAATCGCACAGTTACGCCAGTAGTCGTCGTAGTCGAAGCGACATTCGCCGGTAGAGTTGTCGTGCTCGGCAGCGGAACGAAGGCGGTTCCCCCGACCGGCATGTAGAGGTAAGTGATCTTCGTCGGCGCCGCGCAGCTCGGGTCGGTGACCGGCTGAGCGGTATAGAAGCTGCCATCGGGCAGCCTGAAGCCATGCGTCTGGCAGATGAACGGTGTGATATGCGGCCCGGAGGTGATGGGGCCGGTAATCGCGTAATTAGTGATCTCCAGCGTTTCCTTCGGCTCGCCACGCCCTCCGACCGAGAGCTTGTTTTTCCCAAGCTCCAGGCCGGTGACAAGGCCAATGCGCGAGTTCGGTTCACTCCCCGGGCGGAAGGCCGCGGTCACATCGCGCCCGTTCAGCATGATCTGCAGCGGGTGCTTGCGCTCTTCGCGCACATTGGTGATCTCGACCAGCACGTCGCCGCCACTCACGCGGTCCGCGCGCGTCGAAAGCGTGCGAATCTCTATTCCATGATCCTCGTCTTCGTCATCCCGCGCCAACGCGGCATTGGATAACGAGCCGCAGATTGCAACGTTCAACGCGACGAAAAACGCGCGGCGAACCGAGAGCGTGTTCATAAACTCCCCCGTTGGTTGCTAGAAGGGAAGGATCGTGCAGATTCAGGCCTTGATTACTGAGACTTGGTCATAAATCCATGTCGCGACATCGACGTTCTCCCTCCAGTCAAAAGACGTGTTCCATGAATGCGCCCGAGCGCCGCTCGTCGAGCAGCGTGCGGAACATGATGCGGCGCGTGTTGAGGAAATGCGGCCGCACCCGGCTGCTCGAGAAGCTGTTGCGCACCGTCAGCCACTCGTCGCGCTCGAGCGCCTGGGGCGAGGTCAGGTCGTAGCAGCTGTGGTAGTGCGGGCCGCCGTCGAGGCTGCGGAGCCGCACGCAGTACACGCTGCCCGGCACGGCGGCGAGGCCCGGCATGTGCTCGGAGTCGTACCAGCGGTTGAACTCGGCCTCCCAGCCCGCTTCGATGTCCGTCGCCACGACGTAGTGGTACGGCGCCTCCTGCCCCGCTGAGACGCCGCGCCACTCGCCCAGCGGGGCGAGCCGCGCTAGCCGCGCGCCGGGCATGCGGTGGCCGTTCAGCGCCTGGAAGTTCACCCAGACGTAGATGTAGGCGAGCGCGCCATCCAGGGAGACGCAAACTTGCAGCCGCACCGGAACCGGCATGGAGCGCGCGAAGCTGCGCGCCTCCGCCACCAGCCGCTCGTCACCGCCGGACGGGCGCGAGCGGCGCAACAGCAGGGCGGCACGCACGGCAGTCCGGCCGCCGCGGTGCGCTTTCAGCATGGCTTCCCCCCTCAATTCAGCTTCGTCGGAGATTGTTCGCCTTTTCCAGCCGCGATGAAATACCGATATCCGGATATCTGCTAGCTGGTTTCGAGATAGCATGAGCGTCTGCGGGGGAGGAGGGGCCTCATGGATCTGAGGCAGCTGGATTACTTCGTGCATGTCGCGGAGCTGGGGAGCTTCAGCAAGGCGGCGTTGCTGCTTTCCATAGCGCAATCGGCGCTCAGCACCCGCGTGCGCAAGCTCGAGGTGGAGCTGAAGCAGCCTTTGCTGCATCGCAACGGGCGCGGCGTCACGCCGACCGACGCGGGCAAGCGCCTGCTCCAGCACGCGCGCGGCATCCTGATGCAGGTGGACCGCACGCGCGAGGAGCTCGCCGAGTTCCGCAGCACCCCGAGCGGCCACATCGTCATCGGCCTGCCGCCCACCATCGCCAGGCTGTTGACGGTGCCTGTGCTGAACGATTTCCGCGTCCACTTTGCCGAAGCATCCATCGGCATCATGGAAGGCCTGTCGGCTTCCATCGTCGAGTGGCTGACGACCGGGCGCATCGATATCGGCCTGGTGTACAACCCGGCGCCGTCGCCGGCGATCGAGATCGTGCCGCTGCACGAGGAGCCGATGTACCTCATCGGTGCCGGGAGCGCGGGGCGCGTGCCGGGGAGACGCGCGGTGCCGCTCAGGCAGCTGCCGCGCTATCCGCTCATCGTTCCGAGCCGCCCGAACGCCAACCGCATGCGCATCGAGACCCAGCTCGCCTATTTCGGGCTCAAGCCGACCATCGTGCTCGAAGTGGACGGCGTCGCGACGGTTCTCGATGCGGTGCGCGAAGGCTACGGATACACGGTGCTGCCGCTGACGACCGTGCGTCCGTACAACGCGGAGGACAGCTTCTCGATCCAGCCCATCGTCAAGCCGAAGCTGATGATTCAGCTGGCGCTGATCGTCTCCGCGCAACGGCCGACGACCACGCTCACCCAGCAGGTGCTGCAGCGCCTCCCGCAGACCGTGCTGGCGATCCTGAACCGCGCGGCAGCCGCCGCCACGGGCACAAAAAAACGCCCGGCCCCGTAAGGGTCGGGCGTTCGACCAGTTCAACCCTGGTTAGTCTCTGTCTCTGCGGTTGGCGCGGATCTGGCCGCGGATCTCGCCGCCGGGTGAAAGATTCGAGTGCACGTTCATGTACGCATTGCCTGCGCGGATGGCGGTAATGACTTCCCCGATATCCCCGCCAAGCTGCTGGGTTGCGACGGTCTGAACGTTCCCCGCCATCCACGTGCCGGAAAAATGCCCGTTGGGAGAGGTGCAGGTCGGCGTGCCGGCCGGACCTGGCGTGCCAGTTGTCCCGCAGACCCACAGGACGATGCCGCCGTTGACGCTACGCTGGCCGACATGCATGTGGGACTGCGTCACCGTGCCCTGTATCCCGGTGTACGTGATGTCGTAGTCGATGGCGTCGCCGTTCGGGCTAATTACGGCTTCGAGTGTGCCGCTGGCTTCCGTCGAAACGACGGGCACCTCCTGAAAGCCCATCAGCCTGGCACGGATCTTGTCGTCTGCGGAGGCGCTGAGCGCCGGGAACGCCGCGAGCACCGCGGTGATGATTGCAAGCTTCTTCATCGTCCTCTCCTTTCTGACGTGGTCGAAATGCTGTCCATGGCGAGGCTTGTTGCGTAGCGGTTTTTTCTCCCCATGCGGTAAGAACAGTCTTGCGCGGCTCCTATTCCATGGTTCTCCTCGCCTCAAGGGGTTTCAGATGTTTTCTCAATCGTCGTCTTGGTGGTCGTGCTTGTCGTCCTTGGGTTTGCGGCATTCGAAGTTCGCTGCGTCATTGGTATTGCCGCGGCCCTTGTACACGGCCGCTTTCGGATAAACACAGAGCGGGCGCGTGCGCGCGATGCCCTGCGCCGGCACGTCGTTCACGTACTTCACGGCCACGATGCGCTCGGGCGCGACGCCGTCTTCCACCCAGCGCTCGAGCGCGCTGAGGATGTCGTGCTGCGGGGCATTGCTGAGCGGCTGCGCTTGCGGCAGCGACTGGCCGAAGGCATTGGGCCCGGGCCCGCCGCCGCAGTGGAGCATCCCGGGCACCATGAACAGGCGGAAGAAGTCTTTCGAGTCGTGGTTCTCCCGCACCACCTGGCCGTAGTAGTCGACCGCGTCGGCGCTGGAAATCGCCGGATCCTCCCAGCCGTGCCACATGATGATCTTGCCGTGGCGGTTGCGGTGGGTGAACCGGCTGAGGTCCGCTTCGGTCGCGTTCATCGTGCCCTCGGTCTTGCGGTCGGTAAACGCCATGTCGCCGTCGAAGTCGAAGCTCGAGAAGTCCCATACGCCGGGGGCCGGGATCTCGTGGACGATGCGGCCGAAGAAGCCGTTGCCGAAGAACGCCTGGATCGACGCGCCGGGCACCGCCGGACCGGTGATCCACGCCGGCCAGCTGGCAGCCTCGCCGGCGGCGCTGGTGAAGTAGCCCGGATAGATCTGCCTTCCGGTACGCGGGTTGCGCGGCCCGGCCATGATCTTCCTCACCGCGCTGACCTGCGGCGGCGTGAGGCAGCTCGGACCATCGGTGCCGGCAGGGCAGGCGATCGAGACCGGATCGAACTTGCAGCGCCGCGGGTCTTCGGCGACGCCGTCGGTCACGCCGTCGAGCGCGTCGCACTTGGCGAGCGTCGCCGCCTGCACCGCGGCGAGCTTGCTGTTGCTGACGTGGCTACCCGGCGTATTGAAGAGCGCCTGCTCGTTCCAGATGAAGCCGGCGAAGTGGTGCGTCCAGTTGTTCGCTGGAGCGCCCACCAGCAGGCCGTCGTAGTCCTCGGGGAAGCGCTGGATCTCCATCAGCGCCTGGCGCCCGCCGTTCGAGCACGAGCTGAAGTACGAGTGCTTCGCAGGCGAGCCGTAGAAGGCGCGGATGATGTCCTTCGAGCGCGCCGCCTGCAGGTGCTTGCCGCGCCAGCCGAAGTCGGTCACCTTTTCCGGATGTTCCGGCGCAAAGTCCGCTGTGCCGCCGACGTGCCCGGTGTCGGTCGAGCCGCCGGCGTAGCCGCGGCTCAGCGCGCCGCCGATGCCGCCGTAGTTGATGCTGCCGGCATAGCCGCCTTCGCCGGCGGACAGGAACTTGCCGTTCCAGCCGGACGTGGGCATCCAGACC
>VBBY01000083.1 GCA_005881595.1 Betaproteobacteria bacterium
GAACACCGGCTGGGCCGTGATCGTGTCGCCCAGCACGGTGTTCGAGGTCGCGCCGGTAATCGGGTCGACGACCACGCGGTCGCGGAAGACGCTGCCTTCGTTGGCTTGCCAGCCGCGCAGGTAGCCGACCATCTGGCTGCCGTCGTTGGCAGTGACCTGCTGCGCCGGCGTGAGCAGCGCGCACTGCGTCATCGTGCTGAGCGGCGTGCACTTTTTGTCGAAGAACGCCTGCTCGGTCGCCGTGAGCGAGGCCCAGGCAAACGGCTTGACCTTCGAGCCGACGCCGGTGTCGTCGAGCGTGAGGAGGTTGCGCGAGTCGCTGGAGGCGGTGACCTTGGAGAGCAGCTTCTGGTCCCCGTCCCACTGATGGCTCGGGTTCACGGCGCCCGTGACGGGGTCGATCGTCTGGGCGAAGAGGTTGCCCGACCAGGTGTTGGTCTCGTAAGTGGTGCTGAAAATCTGGTTGTTGGTCTGCGTGACGTTCGGGCTGGAAGTCGCCGAGGCCGCCGCCGCGGCGAACGTCGCGCTGAGAGAAGTCAGCGCGGCGGAAATTCCCTGCCGCAGCGCGTCTGGGTTCAGCGCCTGGTAGTACGTCCCCCGGCCGTTGACGGCGGCGTGCCACAGGTCGTCGAGGTTGGCGTTGGTGTCGTCCGCCGGCGCCGGCCAATTGCAGGCTCCGGCCGCCCAGAAGCAGCCATTGAGCGCGCTGTTCTTTATGTTGGCGAAGTCGCCGGTCGAGGCCGTCTCGTAGCCCGGCTCGAAGCGCATCAGGCCGTCGGCGAGGCCGATGCCGAAGGTCACCATGTGCTGGTACGGAACGAAGTCCTTGGCGCCGCTCTTGACGTCGATCGAGTCCGTCGAAAGGTCGACCGTATTGGGCGGACTGGTATTCGGGCCGAACTGCGGCCCGGTGGCGTCGCCGTAGACATCCTTGCCGCCGCGCAATTTCGTCTGATAGTAGTACAGCGCGACGTCGGCTACCGTGGAGGCGGTCCCGCCGGCCGTGAACGTCGACGTGACCGTGCCGCCGGTCGTCGTCTGCGGGTTTGGGCTCCACAGGGTCAGCGCCGTGCCGCTCCCGCTCGTACTGTTCACTGGCGTGTTGTTGGTGGTCTGCGGGTTCGGGCTCAGCGTGATTGCGATCGACGAGTTCGCACAGGAGCCACCGGAGGGCTGGGTACCGCTGAAATTCGTGCCGTCCGTGCTATACGTGTAGGCGGGCGTGCCTATAGGAGTAGCGCTGTTCTGCGTCTGTACGCTGTCGGCGGTAATGACGGTATTGGTCTGGGTTTTTGTCTGGCGGATGATCACATACTTGTTGTTGGAGCACGGGCTGCACGACTTCGTGGTGCCGTCGGCAAACGTGACGCTGCTGCTGCCGCTGTCCTGGCAGAGCTTGTCCTGCTGCACCGTTTGCGGCGTGTCGGTTTGCGTCCAGTTGGCGGCCTGGCAGCCGCCGGGCGTGGTAACCACCGGGTTCGTTGCCGTCGTGCTGCTCACTAGAACGCCGTTGTTGAAAACGTCGGTGCGCGCCGTCTGGATGTTTTCCTGCCTGATCGCGTGCTCCTTCGGCTGGCAGCCGCAAGTGACCGTGCCGCCAGGGTTGCCGATGCCGAAGACCACATTGTTGTTGCCCTGGCAGATTTTCTGTTCCGAGTTCGACGAGATGGGAGTGACGGTGGTCGATGAAGAGCCCGAGCCGTCGAGCGTCACGGTCGGAGCGCGGTCGACCAGGGTCGAGCCGAGGAGGCTCGAGGGCGAGGCGTCGAGATTGCCGATGGTCCTTGCCGCCGGAGTTTGCGGCGGATAGGTGGCAAGCTGGTTCCAGAAGCCGTCCGTCGTCAGCAGGGTGAAGTTGCGCTGGCAGGCCGCCTGGATCGGATCGTCGGCCGCCGGAATGCCCGCGGTGAGGCCGGTATTGAGCTGGCCGGCGTAGATCCATCCGGCGCGCGCGAGCGCTTGCTGCAGCGGGGTAAAGCTGCCCGCCGTCTGCGTGTAGAACTTGGTGTAGAAGTTCGACGCCTGAGTGGTGTTGAAGTCGGTGATCTTGAGATATTTCGCCGGTATGACGCTGCCGGAGTCCTGCGCGTGCATGGTGATCAGCCCGATGCGCAGGGAGTTCGGCTTCGGCGGCGTGCCGGTCGGGTTGCCGATGAAGGAGAGGAACGACGTGCCGACCGAGGTCTTCATCATCCCCAGGCGCGTGCGATAGTAGGTGTACCAGCGCGCGTAATTGTTGATCTCCTCTGTGTATGTGCAGGTGGGCGCGCTGAGGCAGTCGGCGCGACTCGGCCGGTTGGTGTAGCTGCCCACCGCGGCCTTGATGATGTCGCGCTTGAACCAGCCGTGACGGGCATAGAGGTACTGCGTGATGCCGGCTGTTTCGTTGTATTTGGAGCGGCAGCGGGGGGTACCGGATGAATCGCTGACCGCGCCGGGCGCAAGCGCCTGGGCCTGCGTCTGGCAAAAGCGCACGTAGGCCGGGAAGGTAAAGCCGGCAGGCGGCGTATTCCCGGGAAGCACATAGGCGCAGTTCGTCAGGTTGGCGTCGGAGCAATACTCGACCGGAATGACGGCGTACGCGTTTGCCGTGCCGGTGACCGAGCTGGCGACGTTGTACAGCCCGGTGCGTACCCAGAATCCAGCCGTCGCGCCAAGCGCGCCACTGGTACCGGTTGTATAGGTGAAAGTAGTCGCAGTCACCGCCGTCACGTTGGCGTTGGTTACGTTCATCGCGTTGCCGCTCGCGATGAAGGTGGTGATGATGTCGTTGACGGCCAGTCCGTGGCCGGTTTGGGTTACTGTCACGGTGGTGGCGGCGCGAACGAAGCTGCCGGCGTCGCATTTGCGGTACGAACCGTTCGTGGCTGCGACCACCGTCGATGCGGCCGTTAAATAGGTAAACGTGTTGCCGGTGACGCCGGTGACCGCAACGCAGGTGACGCCGACGCTGGCCGGGCTCGCAACGTAGACCTTGTCTGCAGTGGTGAGCCCGTGGGCTTCCACCGTGGTCGCGGTGACTGTAGTGCTACCGCTGATGCGGGCAAAGCTCGCAATCGGCATCATCTCCGGCAGGCCGAAGATCGCACTGCTGGCGTTGGCCGGATTGGTGCGGTAAGGGAATTGCCCCGCGGGCATGGTGTTGCCCGAGCTGCTGCTCGACGAATCGAACGCCGTGCCGGACACCAGGTTTGCGCCGGCGCTGTCGGCGCCGTTGCGCAGGCAGACGTTGTTGCTGTTGCAGTACTTCAACTCACCGATTTGCGTGGCCAGGTCGACGTTGGTCACGCTCGCGCCAAAGGGGGCGTGAAAGTAGATGTCGTCGGCGACGAGGGTGGTCGTCACCGGGTTGCCGAGCGGCATGCCGGAGGGCGGATTGATCAGCGGCTGGCCGGTGGAGCTGAGGCCCGCGCGATAATAGAAATTGGGATCGTAGGCGACGCCGTTGAAGCCGTTCGCGCCCCCCGCCTGGTACGGCGGACCGCCGGCGGCGGTGCACACAAAGCCGCTGGCGCCGAACGTGCAGCCGCTGGAGCAATACGCGTTGCCGCTGCTGTCGACCATGCAAGGCTTGGACTGGGGCAGCGCCGAGGCGAGCGTGTTGGGGCTGACGTAATCGGGCATGAAATCCCACTGCATGCTGCCCGAGTCGTCGAGGTCGAACAGCAGGTTCGGCAGGATGTTCGCGCCGCCGCTCGTCGCGAGCGGAATGCTGGAAATGTCGGTGACGGCGGCGAGCGCCGCCTGGCTCGCCATGCAGCCGAGCACGCCGTAAAGAAGCAGGCGTGTTGCGAGCGATTTCTTGGAGCTCATGGAATTCTCCCTAAGCGCTGTCATTGGGCGCGCAGCATTGTTTGGACGTAGGCGATCGAGGCGCGCGGGCCGGTCGAGCGCACCGTGACGCGGTAATGCGTGGCGGGCGGCGTGGTGAAGAAGTTCGCCGCGCCCTGCTCGACGCCCTCGCCGCTGACCGCGGTGCTCGACAGCGTCTGGCCGCAGACGTTGGTGACGCCGGCGCAGGTCGCGTTCGGCGCGCAATTGGCGACCGGGCACATGCGGTGAATGACGTAAGACACTGTGTTTCCTGCGCAGTCCGTAGTTGTTGAGCCTGTCGCAGGACAGTTAAGCGCCAGGTTAAAGGCGCTTGCCCAGCTGGCGGAGTTGGTGTACCAGTCCGGCGCCTCGCCTGCACCGACGCTCGAGAAATAGCCGCTCGGTGCGTTATCGCTGCTGATTCCCGCCCCGCCGACATTTGCGCCAAGCCAGGCATAGGCGGCCTGGACGCCCTGGTCGGCGGCGTTGACCGCGGATTGCCGGAAGCCGATGTTGCCGGCGACCACGGTCGCGGTATCGACGGAGCGCATCATGGCCACGGCGGCCATGGTCATCGCGACCAGCACGATCAGCGCGATGAACAGCGTCACTCCGCGCTGGCGCTGGCGCATCGGCAGACTGATTTGGGCGTGTCGTTTCATGTCAGCTCGACTTCCAGATCCAGTTGCGCAGCGGCACTGTCGTTTCGAACACGCGGTAGCGGAAGCACTGCCAGGTCACCCCTGCCGGCAAAGGAATGGTCGACAGGTCGAACGACCGGGCGGCCCCGGTATTGCCGGACCATGTCGGAGCCACAGTCGTCGTGTCGCAGGGCGCTCCGAGGCCGGCAGCCGGTTTTTCGGCAAGGGCGCTGCGCGCCACCACGGCGACCCGCACCGCGATGACCTGCGACCAGTTCGGCGCCGCGGAGATGTAGCGATCGACGATGCCGTCGTTTGGAGCGTAGACCGTGTTGTAGGTGACCGAGCCGTCATTGACGCCGTCATCCACGCCGTAGTCGGCGCGCATGTGCACGATGTTGTCGGCGACCGAGCTCACGGCCGGCACGCCGCCGGAGATGACGAACGCATTCGATACGGTGAGCGTATTGTTATCTATGGAATACAGGTTGTAGACCGGCAGCGTCACGTTCTGCGATGCGGGAAAGTTGACGTCGTCGTGCAGATTGCCGAGATTGAACACGCGCGTGACATTGGCCGTAATCGCGCCGCCGTAGGTGACGCCCATTCCTGCGGCAGGATTGAACCGGGCGGTGAACGAAGCGCCGTAGGCACCGGGATCATGATTCACCTGGTTGCTCGGTGTCGCGGGAAGCGAGGTCACTTCCATGAACGCGCAGTTCTTCCCGCTGCCGGGCTCGAGCAGCAGCAGAAGATCGCCGGGGCGGAAAGCGAAGCGCGACTGCACGGTCAGCGGCGAGGTGGGCAAGACCATGTTGGCCACCAGCGTGGTGGAATTCGCGATCTGGTTCTGCGAGCCGTAGAAAACGGCGAGCTGGTCGGGAGTCTGGGCGTCGACGCCGGCGGTGATGAACGCCGGCGCCAGGATCATTGGCGGCAAGGTGGGGGTGGTGCGGGCCGAGTCGGAGCCGATCATGTTGCAGCCCGCATAGACGGTGTCGTTGATGCCCATGCCGGCGTTGCGCAGGTCGCGCTCCATGAAGTACAGCGCGACCGCGCCGTTCTGCTGCGCGTCGCCGCCGCTGGTCGAAGTGCGCCGCACGCCTTCGGAGACCTCGAAGACCTGGAAGATGATGATCACGCCGATCAGGCTGATCACCATGGCGACCATCAGCTCGACCATGCTGAAGCCGCGGGACGGACGCCGGGCGATGAGGGCGCGCATGGTCAGCTCGTGTAGACGGAGGCGATGACCGTGTAGTTGTGCGGCGGCAGCCCTTGCGACTGCTCCTCCGGCAGCTGCCAGCGCACCTGGATGCTCACCGTGGCGCCTGTCGCGCTCGCGCCGGTGATGGTCACGATCGGCGGCACAGCCGCGGCAGGCAGCCGGGCATTGACCCGGCCCACCCAACCGGTCAGCCGGGTCGGAACGCCGCCGCTTCCCGGATAGGCGTACGACGCGATGTTGCCCGCGTCGGTCCACATCTGCGCCAGCAGGTTGTTGGCGAGGAACGCGGCCTCGGTGCGATGCTTCGAGTCGGTGACGTTCTTGATGCTGACCGCCTGCAGCCCGACGACCGCCAGGATGCCGATCGAGAAAATGAGGATCGCGATCAGCGCCTCGAGCAGCATGACGCCGTCCTCGCGCTTCGGTGCTTGGGAGTGAGTTCGCATGGCGCTTTGTGTCCTCAGCATGCCCGCGGGTCCGTCACGCCGACGATCGGGTCGCACATTCTCAGGCTGCCGCCGCCGGAGATCGTCACCCGCAGGCAGCGCATCGGCCCGGCCGGCTGGCAGCTGCCGCCGGCGGGGTTCTCGATGACGAACTGCGTCACCCTAGCTGGATCTGCGACCACGCTTCCCAGCGGCGCGAACGTCACGGTCGTAGCGCCAAGCGGGATTGCGGTGATCACCGCGTTTGGCGACCCTTCCTCATGCGACCGGCTCTGGACGAGGTCACCGGTTGCTACTTCCCTCACGGTCCATGCCGTGGTGGGGGGCGCAGACTGCCGGAACTGCACGAGGACGTTGCGGCGGATCGCAGCCCCTCGCGCGACCTGCAGCCCGTTGAGGGTCGCCTCGCTGGCGGCGCGCAGCTGCTGGTTCTGCAGCCACTCGCTGAAGTTCGGCAGCGCGATCATCAGCAGGATGCCGAGCACGGTGAGCGAGATCATGATCTCGATCAGGGTGAAGCCGCGCTGCGATCTGCGGCGACTCAGCATATGCCGCCTTTTTTCGTGACCCAGCAGTTCGTGGCGGGCACCGTCCAGCCAGAGCCAGGAGGGACACTCACGGTCACCCGGTTGTTTGCCTGATCTATCGAGAAGGAGAACTGGGCCATGTCGGTGCCGGCGATGCCGGTCGCGGTGATGAGATACTGCGTATCGTTCCGCGTCGGGCAGTCGATGGTGAAGTACTTGAGTCCCGCGGGCTTCGGCGCCACGGTGCCGGGCATGCACGCGCCGGAGAAGGTGCGGTTGTCCTGGAAGTACTGCTCGAGCTTGGTGCGCATCGAGAGCAGGCTAGTCGTCGCCTCCTGGATCTTGCTGCGCGTGATGTAGTCGGTGTACGAAGGGATAGCAACGGCGGCGAGAATCGCGATGATGGCGACCGTGATCATCACCTCGATGAGAGTGAAGCCTGTTGCGCTGCGCATGATGCCTCCCTTTATCTAGAGTGCAT
>VBBY01000084.1 GCA_005881595.1 Betaproteobacteria bacterium
GCCTCGTCGTAGTCGCGGCGCATCTGACGGTGCACGAGCCGCAGGAAGGCCGGGTAGGGTGAGGTGCCCATCGCCGGCTTGCGGGTCACCCCCAGCTCCGTGGCGCGCGCGGCCGCGTACTGCTCCAGCGTGATCGAGCCGTGCTCCCGCGTCTCGCGCAGGACGAGATTGCGGCGCTCGAGCGCGCGCTGTGGGTGGCGGTAGGGGTCGTAGTACGCCGGGCCCTTTACCAGGCCGACCAGCAGCGCCGCCTCTGCGAGCGTGAGGTGCTGCACTTCCTTGCCAAAATAGAACTGCGCGGCCAGCCCGATGCCGTGGATGGCGCGGTCGCGGTCCTGGCCGAAGTAGATCTCGTTGAGGTACGTTTCGAGGATTTCGGTCTTGTCGTAGTGCAGCTCCAGCAGCACCGCCATGATGAGCTCGGTGAGCTTGCGCTGCAGGGTGCGCTCCGGAGTCAGGAAGAAGTTCTTGACGAGCTGCTGGGTGAGCGTGCTGCCGCCCTGGACCTTGTCTGACGCTAAGCTCAGCGCCGCGCGCACGAGGGCGCGCGGGTCGAAGCCTTTGTGGGAGTAGAACTGGCGGTCCTCGGTGGCGATCAGGGCCTGCACGAAATGTTGCGGCACCTCGGAGAGCCTGACCAGCACCCGGTCCTCGTTGTTCGCCGGGTAGATGCCGCCGATCGGCAACGGCTCCAGGCGCACGAGCGGCAGCTCCGCGCCCCCGGCGTCGCGCAGCGCCGTGACCGCGCCGCCGTCGAACGCCACGCGCAGGCGCTTCGCCGGCTGCGGCCCGTCCCAGAACACGAACGGCCGCAGCGCGATCTCCAGCTCGTTGCCGCTGCGCGCGAACCAGCCGGACTCGCCTTCGCGCGCCACGTCGGGGTAGCCGAGGTCGCGCAATTCCTGCTCCACGTCCTGCTGCGGAATGTGCAGCCCGACATGCAGCTCGAGCGGCCGGGCATAGATGCGCGCCGGCAGCGCGAAGCGCCGGCCCTCGAACTCGCTGCGCACGCGGGAGTCGAGGTACAGCGTGAACACCGACGCCGCGAACGCCAGCGCAAGCGACGCCCAGCCGAAGTATCTCAGGCGGAGGTATCTCAGGATCTGAGCGCGACTCAGCATCGGCGAATTTTATAGCGACGCCCCGTGCCAGGGGGCGCGGGGCGTACTTGCCGCTCAGACCGCAGTCAGGCGGCGCCGTTCAGAGAAACGTAGTCAGGTAGCCGAGCAACGCGAAGCAAAGTACGACGGCGAGCAGGATGGAGGTGATTTTTCGCAGTTTCGACGGCTTGAGCGGAGCCTCAACGGATGAAGCGCCGGGCTCGTAGAAGCGCCGATTTGCAGCAGCTCCGTTGCGCAGCCCGCGGTTATAGGTGCCAGTGTCTTCGTTCATGGTCCGCCTTCCGGTGCACGCGTGTTTCTACACCCGCAATAATGCTCCAAGGGACGAATGCGCTGCAAGCGGATCTGGATGTTTCGTGAGGTAATCCGCACCGACCGGCTACAGCTCGGGCAGGATATCCAGCGTCAGGCGAACGGTGGTGCTCTCCGACAGGAACTGGAACTCGCGCTCTAGCACTTCAAAAAGCACCGGCCCCTTCGCCGTAAACAGCCGAAACCGCTCGCCGGGGATGGGGACGCGATGATTTTTCCTGGTTTTGAACGTGGTGGGCATTGCCGATCCGGCGAGAAGCGCCATGGCGGGCCCGGTGAATAGCAATTGCAGCATCGTTACTGCATAGGGCGCTGGGACGGGCTGGCTTTCCATGCGGCAAGGATGTCATCGGGATGGGCTGCCGTCTGCAGGGAATCTGCAAAAATTGTCCCGGAATTGGTCACGTTTGGTTAGTGCAAAAGAACCATTGTGAACGTTCTGCTTCTGTAACAGGCGCGGCGTATAGGGGGTGAAGGAGGCCGTGTGCAAATTCGTGTGCGCGAAATGTCCGCCAGGTGCCGCTGTTGCGGCGGCATTGAATTTGCCCCGCTCAAGAAGGGCGCTATAGGCCTCGCAGACTGGTTTTACTGCGTCGAATGTCTCGCGCAAAGGGTCCACGCTGATCTGATGGTTCAGATCGGCGAGGAAGCAATGAAGCGGACCAACGCTTTCATAGCCGTCCACAAGGCCATCGCAGACGAGGTCAAAAGCGCCCGCGCGGATTTAGACTGTAGGAATGGCAAATCCGCTTCCCGCCCTCTCGCTCCTGGAAACGCGCGTCCTGGGTACCCTGGTCGAAAAGCAGCACACCGTGCCGGACTCCTATCCGCTGACTCTCAACGCCCTGGTCTCCGGCTGCAACCAGAAGACCAGCCGCTTGCCGGTCATGGAGGCGACGGAGACTGAAGTCCAGGCGAGCATCGACGGCCTGAAGAGCCGCAACCTGGTGATCGAAACGAGTGGCGGGCGGGTAGCACGCTACGCGCATAATCTCGAGCGGGTGCTGCAGGTGCCTTCCCAGGCAGCGGCCCTGCTCACTTCCCTTATGCTGCGCGGCCCGCAGACGGCGGGCGAGCTGCGAATCAGCTGCGAACGGCTGCACAGCTTCTCCGATATCTCGGCGGTGCAGGGTTTCCTGGAGGAATTGGCCGCCCGAGCGGCTGGAGCCCTGGTAGTCGAGCTGCCGCGGCTGCCCGGGGCGAGGGAGAACCGCTGGGCCCACCTGCTGAGCGGTGCGCCGAAGCAGGACGCGCCGGTGGCGGACAAGAGGGCGGACGGCGGATCGGGCGGCGATCTCTCGTTGGGAGAGCTGGCAGCTCTCAAGGCGAACGTTGCTCGGCTAGAAGCCGAGGTCGTTGCGCTGAAGGCGCTGGTCGCCCGTATCTGCGCGGAGCTCGGCATCGAAAAGTAGGGCTTGACAAAGTCGCCGGCGCTGCCTGATACTAAACCTAATGGTTAAGTATTCGGAAGACGAGCTCGATACCGTGTTCGCCGCGCTTTCCGACCGCACCCGGCGCCACGTGCTGCAGTCGCTCGCCGAGGGCGAGCGGCCGGTCTCCGAGCTCGCCTACGCGTACCCGATGTCGCTTCCCGGCTTCCTCAAGCACCTGCGCGTGCTCGAGGACGCCGGGCTCATCGCGCGGACGAAGGAAGGGCGGGTGGTGAGCTGCGAGCTCTCCGCCGCGCCCATGAAGGAAGCCGCCGTGTGGATGTCGCGCTACGAGAAGTTCTGGACCGAGAAGCTCGATTCGCTCGCCCGCTATCTCTATCAGCAAGAGGAGCTGCAGACATGGAACAAGCCAAGCTCAGGGAAAAGCCCTGGCTCACCCTCACCCGCAGCTACCCTGTCGCGCCGGAAAAGGTCTGGCGCGCGTGGACCGATCCGCAGGCGCTAAAGAAGTGGTGGGGGCCGGGGGGCAACGAGCCGGTCTCGCGAGCGGAGCTCGACCTGCGCGTCGGGGGGCGCTTCCGCATCGTCTTCGGCGGCCCCGACGGCAAGGCGCACGAATGCGCCGGCATCTATCGCGAGGTCGTGCCCAACCGCAAGCTGGTGTTCACCTGGACCTGGCCCAACAGCACGCCGGAGCGCGAGTCGCTCGTCACCATCAGCTTCCGCGCGACGCAGGGCGGCACCGAGCTCGTGTTCCTGCACGAGCAGTTCTTCGATGAGACGGTGCGCGACAACCACCGGCGCGGCTGGAGTGAATCCTTCGACAAGCTCGAACGCTTCCTGAAAGGCGCCTGAACATGGCGCGCCCGAAAGCGTGGCGGCGGAAGGGGCGGCGGTCGGCCAACGCGCGGCTGCTGGAGTTCCTGCACCTCGTTCACAACCTGCGCCGCATCACCAGCATGCTCGCGAGTTCCATCCTGAGCAGAAACTGAGTTTTCCAAAACGGAGAAATCATGGCTTACGTAGATGGCTTCGTCGTACCTGTCCCGAAAAAGAACCGGAAGGCCTACGTCCGCATGGCCCGCAAGGCGGGCAAGGTCTGGCGCGAGCATGGTGCGCTCGACTACGTGGAATGCATCGCCGACGACGTGAAGCCGGGCAAGCACACGTCGTTCCCGCAGAGCGTCAAGCTGAAGAAGAACGAAGTCGTCTGGTTTTCCTGGATCGTGTACAGGAACCGCAGGCACCGCGACCGCGTGCTCGCCAAGGTGATGAAGGACAAGCGCCTCAAGCCGATGATGGATCCGAAGTCGATGCCCTTCGACGGCAAGCGCATGTTCTGGGGCGGGTTCAAGGTGATGGTGGACCTATGAAGCCCTTCGAGATCACGCGCGTCTTCGACGCGCCGCGCGAGCGCGTGTGGAAGTCGTGGACCGAGGCCGAGCGCCTGAAGCAGTGGTGGGGGCCGAAAGGCTTCAAGGTGCATACCTGCAAGGTCGACCTGCGTCCCGGCGGCGTCTTCCACTACGGCATGACAGCGCCCGACGGCAGCGACGTGTGGGGCAAGTTCACCTATCGCCAGATCGAGGCGCCGAAAAAGCTGGTCGCCATCGTCTCGTTTTCCGATCCGAAAGGCGGCGTGACCCGGCACCCAAGCCACGCCAACTGGCCGCTCGAGATTCTCTCGACCGTCAGCTTCGAGGAGCAGGGCGGCAAGACCAAGGTCACTGTGCAGTGGATTCCCGCGGATTCCGCGACGGAGATGGAGCGCAAGACCTTCGACGAAGGGCGCGACGGCATGAAGCAGGGCTGGGGCGGAACCATGGACCAGTTCGCCGACTACCTGAAGAAGGCCTGAGACATGATCAAGATGGGCGAGCAATCCCGCTGGCTCGCGCTCTACGTCCTTTGCGCCGGCGAGCTGATGATCGTGCTCGACACGACGATCGTGAACGTCGCGCTGCCGTCGATCCGGGCTACTAGATGAAGCTCCACTACGGCTGGGTGATGGTCGCGATCGGCGCCTTCATAACGTGCATCGCGATCGGGGCCATGTTCTCGCTCGCAGTGTTCCTGCAGCCGATTACCGAAGCGACGGGCTGGTCGCACGCCGCGGTATCGAGCGCCATGACGATCGGCTTCCTGGCGATGGGCGCGGCGGGCTTCGGCTGGGGTGCGCTGAGCGACCGCATCGGACCGCGCAGCGTCGTGCTGGCCGGCGCGGTACTCCTGGGGCTCGGCCTCTTCCTCGCGAGCCACGCGCAGAGCCCGCTCCAGTTCCAGCTCGCGTTCGGCTTGTTGGTCGGCATCGCCGTGGGCAGCTTCTTTACGCCGATGATCGCCGCGGTCATGGGCTGGATGGCCGAGCATCGCGGTCTCGCGGTTTCGCTGGTCTCGGTCGGGGTCGGAGTCGCGCCGATGACCATGTCGCCGTTCGCTGCGTGGCTCATCACGCGGACGGACTGGCGTAGCGCGCAGGTCGTGCTCGCGCTGCTCGTGTGGGCGACGCTCGTTCCGGCCGCGCTCTTCGTGCGCCGGCCGCCGGCAGCACAGACGGCGGAGCAGGGCGCAGCCGAAGGACCCCGGCCGAGCCTGCGCGACGCGTTCGTCTCGCTGCCGTTCCTCGTGCTCGCGCTCACCTTCTTCGCCTGCTGCGCGGCGCACGCCGGGCCGATCTTCCACACGGTTACCTACGCCATGACCTGCGGCCTGCCGACGATGGCCGCCGTGACCATCTACAGCGTCGAAGGCTTCGCCGGGCTCGGCGGACGCCTCGCGCTCGGCGTGCTCGCCGACCGCCTTGGGGTGAAGCGCGTGCTCATCGCCGGGCTGCTGATCCAGGCGCTCGCCGCGGGCACGTTCATCTTCGCTTCGCGCCTCGGCGAGTTCTACGCCGTCGCCGCCACCTTCGGCTTCGCCTATGGCGGCGTGATGCCGCTCTACGCCGTGCTTGCGCGCGAGTACTTCGGGCAGCGCATCCTCGGCGCGGTGTTCGGCGCCGCCGCGATGGTGTCGAGCCTCGGCATGGCGCTCGGCCCTGCGGTCGGCGGCTGGATCTTCGACCGCTTCGGCGCCTACACCTGGCTGTATATCGGCTCTTTCGCGGTGGGAATCGGCGCGGTCGCCATCGCGCTCGCATTTCCGCCGGTCAACGATCGCATCAAGACACTTCATCTCAAGGAGGTAGCACCATGAAACCGAAAGCCATCCCACAAGGAATGCATTCCGTGACCCCGCATCTCATCTGCGCCGGCGCGGCAAACGCGATCGAGTTCTACAAGAAGGCCTTCGGCGCGACGGAGAAAGGACGCCTGCCGGCGCCCGACGGCCGGATCATGCACGCGGCAATCGGCATCGGCGACTCGACCGTGATGCTGGTCGACGAAATGCCCGAATGGGGCGCCCTCGGGCCGAAGGCGCTGAAAGGCTCGCCGGTCACGATCCATCTCTACGTCGACGACGTCGACGCCTTCGTGGCGCGCGCGGTGAAGGCCGGCGCCAAGATCACGATGCCGGTCGAGGACCAGTTCTGGGGCGACCGCTACGGCAAGATCGAGGATCCGTTCGGCCACCACTGGTCGGTGGCCACGCACCTGCGCGACGTCAGCCCCGACGAGATGCAGAAGGCGATGCGGCAGATGAAGCCGACGCAGAAGGCGAGCGCCTGACCATGCAGAAAATCACGCCATTCCTGTGGTTCGACGGCAACGCCGAGGAGGCGGTGAATTTCTACGCCTCCATCTTCAAGGACTCCAAGGTCGGGAAGGTTTCCCGTTACGGCGACGCGGGGCCCGGCCCGAAGGGCAGCGTCATGACCGCGAGCTTCCGGATCGAGGGCCAGGAGTTCATCGCGTTGAACGGCGGCCCGCAGTTCAAGTTCACCGAGGCGGTCTCCTTCGTCGTGAATTGCAAGACGCAGGACGAAGTCGACTACTACTGGGAGAAGCTGCTGGCTGGCGGCGGCAAGGTCCAGGCGTGCGGCTGGCTCAAGGACAAGTTCGGCCTGTCGTGGCAGATCGTTCCGACCGCGCTGCCGGAGCTTCTGAGCGATCCCGATCCCGCAATATCGCAAAGCGTCATGAAGGCGATGATGCAGATGAAGAAGATCGACATCGATGGCCTGAAACGGGCCAAGCAGGCCGCAGCTAGGTAAGGAGACCAGCATGGGTAGACCCGTCGTTCATTGGGAGTTCATGTCGAAGGATCCGGAGAAAGTGTCGGATTTCTACGCGCAGATCTTCGGATGGAAGGTGCGGCACATTCCGCAGCTCAATTACCGCCTGGTCGAGACCGGCGCGAAAGGAGAAATGCGCGGCATCAACGGCGGCATCCTCAAGCCAGAGCGCGAAGGCCCCTGGCCCGGCAACATGCTTTTCTACGTCCTCGTCGACGACCTCGCCGCCTACCGGAAGAAAATCGTCGACGCGGGCGGCGTGATCCACGTCGAGGAGCAGGAAGTTCCAGGCATGGGCTGGCTGTCGCTGTTCACCGACCCGGAGGGCCGCATGAACGGCCTGTGGAAGGCGGCTCCGGCGGCAGCCCGCAAGCCTGCCAAGAAGGCCGCCAGGAAGA
>VBBY01000085.1 GCA_005881595.1 Betaproteobacteria bacterium
AAATCGCGCGGCGGCGACTGGGCGCGCGCACGCGCCGCGACGGCGGCCTCGCCGAGCATCTCCTTTGCGGCCGCGACCTCGGCGCGCTTGGCTTCCAGGATGCGCTCGAGGATGTTCACGCGGCCTTCAGTTTCTGCGTGAACTGCACGAACTCGTCGAGCTTGCGCTTCGCCTCGCCGCTCTGGATGACATGGCGCGCCCGCTCGATGCCCTCCTTGAACGTCTTGCACAGTCCGCAAACGTAGATCGCGGCGCCGGCGTTCATCGCAGCGATGTTGTGCGCCGGTCCCGGCTGGTTGCCGAGCACCGCCAGGATCATCTCCTTCGACTCCTCGACGGTATTCACCTGGATTGCGCGGCGGTCGTACAGCTCGAGCCCGAAGTGGGACGGATGGATGAGGTACTCGTTGATCTCCCCCTTCACCAGCTCGCCGACCATGGTTTCGGCCGAGGTCGAGATCTCGTCGAGGCCGTCCAGCCCGTACACCGTCATCACGTGCTTCGATCCCAGGCGCTGCAGCACGCGGACCTGGATGCCCACCAGGTCCGGATGGAAAACGCCCATCACCTGGTTCTTCGCGCCCGCCGGGTTGGTGAGCGGGCCGAGGATGTTGAAGAGGGTGCGCACGCCGAGCTCCTTGCGCACCGGCGCGGCGTATTTCATCGCCGAGTGGTGCGCGGGCGCGAACATGAAACCGAGGCCGAGCCTGTCGATCGCCTGCCCGGTCTGCTGCGGCGTGAGCGCAATGCTGGCGCCGAGCGCTTCCAGCACTTCGGCGCTGCCCGAGGACGACGATACCGAGCGCCCCATGTGCTTGGCCACCCTGGCGCCCGCCGCGGCGGCGATGAAGGCCGCGCAGGTCGAGACGTTGAAGGTATGCGCCGCGTCGCCGCCGGTGCCGCAGGTATCGACCAGATGGGCATCGTCCTTCACCTCGACGTGGGTGGCCAGCTCGCGCATCACCTGCGCCGCGGCGGCGATCTCCCCGATCGTTTCCTTCTTCACGCGCAGCCCGACGATGAACCCCGCGATCTGCGCCGGCGTGAGCTCGCCGCGCATGATCTGGCGCATCACGTGCAGCATCTCGTCGTGGAACACCTCGCGGTGCTCGACGGTGCGCTGGATCGCCTCGGCGACCGTGATCTGCTTCATCGTTGCCTCCCTTCCAGGAAATTCTGCAGCATTCTGTGGCCGTGCTCGGTGAGCAGCGCTTCGGGATGGAATTGCACGCCTTCGACCGGCAGGTCGCGATGGCGCAAGCCCATGATCTCGCCGTCCTCCGACTCGGCGCTCACCGCCAGGCAGCCGGGCAGCGATTGGCGCTCCACGGCGAGCGAGTGGTAGCGCGTCGCAATGAATTCGTTCGGAACCTGAAAATAAACCCCGCCGCCGTCGTGCCGGATGTGCGACAGCTTGCCATGCATCACCTGCTTTGCGCGCACCACCCTGCCGCCGAACGCCTGCCCGATCGCCTGGTGCCCGAGGCAGACGCCGAGGATCGGCACGCGCCCGGCCATGCGCCCGATCAGCTCCAGGGTGATGCCGGCCTCGCTCGGCGTGCAGGGGCCGGGGGAGATCACGAGGTGCGAGGGCGAAAGCCGCTCGATCTCCCGAACCGGGACTTCATCGTTCCGCAACACCCGGACCTCGGCTCCCAGCTCGCCCAGGTACTGGACCAGGTTGTAGGTGAACGAGTCGTAATTGTCGAGCATCACGACCATGCGGCCTCCGCGGAAGCCACTTCCGCAGCCCTCAGGATGGCGCGCGCCTTGTGCTGCGTTTCCTGCCATTCCGACTGCGGATCGGAGTCAGCGACGATGCCCGCCGCCGCCTGCACGTGCAGCCGCCGGTCCTTGATCACGGCGGTGCGGATCGCGATCGCCACGTCCATGTCGCCGTTGAAGCCGAGGTAGCCGACGGCCCCGCTGTAGACGCCGCGCTTCACCGGCTCGAGTTCGTCGATGATCTGCATCGCCCGTACCTTGGGCGCGCCGGTGACCGTGCCGGCGGGAAAGCTCGCCCTGAGCACGTCGACGGCGTCCAGGCCAGGCGCGATCCGCCCCTCGACGTTCGAGACGATGTGCATGACGTGCGAATAGCGCTCGACCAGCATTTTCTCGGTCACCTTGACGCTTCCGGTGGCGGCGACGCGGCCGACGTCGTTGCGGCCGAGGTCGATCAGCATCACATGCTCGGCGCGCTCCTTCGGATCGGCGAGCAGCTCCTCGGCGATCGCGGCGTCCTCCTCGGGTGTACCGCCCCGCGGCCGCGTGCCGGCGATGGGTCGCAGGGTGATGGCGTCTGCGGAGAGCCTGACCAGGATCTCTGGCGATGCCCCGACCACGTGGTGATCGTTGAAATCGAAATAGAACATGTACGGCGACGGATTGAGTCCGCGCAACGCCCGGTAAAGCGCGAGCGGCGTCGCCTCGAACGGCCGCGAGGTGCGCTGCGAGACCTGTACCTGCATGCAATCGCCAGCGAAGATGTATTCCTTCGAGCGCCGCACGGCATCCATGAACCCGGACTCTGAAAAGGTCTGCTCCAGCCGGGAAGGGGAATCAATATTTCCAAACCGCGACAGAACCATGCTTTCCGGAAGCGGCCGGACCAGCCGGCCTCGCAGGCGCTCGAGCCGCTCCTGCGCGCTGCGAAAGGCATCAGGCTGCCGGGGATCGGCGTACACCACCAGGTAAAGCTTGCCGAGCACGTTGTCGACCACCGCGAGCTCATCGGAAACAAGGAGCAGCATATCCGGCGTGCCGAGCGGATCGGGCTTCTCGCTGCTCAGTGCGTGAGGTTCAATGTGGCGCACCGTCTCGTAGCCGAAATAGCCCACCAGGCCGCCGCCGAAGCGCAGCGCCGCCGGCGCCGGGGCAGCGCGGTGGCGCTTGAGCCAGCTGCGCGCGTATTCGAAGGGATCGGCGTCCTCCAGCCTTTCCAGGCAAACGTCGGCGCCGCGCGCATCGCGCAGCAGCCGCCGCAGCGTGCGGCCGCGCGCCTCGATGCGCTCGGCGCAGGCAAGGCCGATGAACGAGTAGCGCCCGAACCTCTCGCCGCCGACGACCGACTCCAGCAGGTAGGAGTAGGGGCCGTTCGCCAGCTTCACGTAGACCGCGAGCGGCGTATACAGATCCGCGCGCGCTTCAGCGAGCACCGGGACGCGCGTGTAGCCCTGCTTTGCGAGCTTATGGAAATCGACCTCGGTCACGAATCTCTCCGTTTGTGCTGCCTGGGGAACTGCCTGCGGCCTTGGGCGAACGCGCCGCCTGCCGCGCGGGGCGCGTGAGGGTTAGCGGCGCCAGCGGCGCCAGCTACGCCAGAGGAGAGACCCGAGTTGTGCAGAAGGGAGCTGCACGGCGAAACGACTATACCACAGCGAGCCGCGAGCGCATGTCGCGGATCACCGCGCCGTAGTCGCGCGCGCCGAAAATCGCCGAGCCGGCAACGAAAGTATCCGCTCCGGCGCGAGCCGCCTGCGCAATGTTGTCCGCCTTGATGCCGCCGTCGACCTCGAGCCAGATGTCCTTGCGCGCCGCGTCGATGCGCCGGCGCGCCTCCGCGATCTTGGGAAGCACGGAGGCGATGAACTGCTGGCCGCCGAATCCCGGGTTCACCGACATGATCAGCACCAGGTCGAGCCCCTCGAGAGTGTGGTCGAGGCAGCTCAGCGGCGTCGCCGGATTGAGGACCAGGCCCGGCTTGCAGCCGTGCTCCCGAATCAGGGCGATGGTGCGGTCGACGTGCTCCGAAGCCTCGGGATGGAAGCTGATGATGCTGGCGCCCGCCTTGGCGAACGCCGGGACCAGGCCGTCGACCGGCTTCACCATCAGGTGCACGTCGAGCGGCAGCTCCACGTGCGGGCGCAGCGCCGCGCACACCAGCGGGCCGACGGTGAGGTTCGGCACGTAGTGATTGTCCATGACATCGAAGTGAATGAGATCCGCGCCCGCTTTCGCGACCGCGCGCACTTCCTCGCCGAGGCGCGCGAAATCCGCCGACAGGATGCTGGGCGCGATGCGGAACGTCATGGCCGCCGCGAGTTTACAATGCAGGCATGGCGCAGGAGAAGCACCACGACATTGCGGTGAGCGCAGCGACGCAGTACCTGCCGGAGCAATCCGACGAAGCGAGCGGGCGCTACGTGTTCGCCTACACGATTACCCTGCGCAACGCCGGCAGCATGGCGGCGCAGCTCATCAGCCGCCACTGGATCATCACCGATGCGCAGGGCCTGGTGCAGGAAGTGCGCGGCCTGGGCGTGGTCGGCGCGCAGCCCCTGCTGGAGCCCGGGGAGAGCTTCGAGTACACCAGCGGCGCCTCGATCGCGACGCCGGTGGGGACCATGCGCGGCAGCTACCAGATGGTCGCCGCGGACGGCACGCGCTTCGAAGCGCCGATCCCGGAGTTCACGTTGTCAGTGCCGCGCGTGCTTCACTGATCCTTGTCGTCACGCCCGCCTTTTCCCGGCCAGGTCCACCAGACGATGAACGCGGCGAGCGCCAGGGCGAGGCTCATCTCGAGAATCACCACCCACATTCTGGCCGCGATTGTACTGGCCGCCGGCTGCGCGCAATTGCCGGGCACTCCTTCTCCGTGCCCGCAATGCCCGCCGCCGAAGCCGGCGCCGGAAACCGCGCGCTATGAAGCCGTGCCGTTCGCCGACCTGCCGGGATGGGACCACGCCTTGATGGCGCCGAGCCTGCGCGCGTTTTCCTCCGGTTGCCGGCGCTTCGGCCAGCTGTGCGAGGCTGCGGCGAGCGTGCCCGCCGGCGACGAGCGCGCGGCACGCGAATTCTTCGAGGCGAATTTCAGCCCTTATGCGCTGGCCTCGTCCGAGACGGGGGATCGCGGCCTGATCACCGGCTATTACGAGCCGGTCATCGAAGGCAGCCGGACGCGCAGCGACGTGAATCGCTACCCGATCCTCGGCGTACCGGACGATCTCATCGTGGTGGACCTCGCCGCGATCAATCCGGAGCTGCGCAACCTGCGCCTGCGCGGCAGGGTGGAGGGCCGCCGCCTGGTGCCTTATTACTCGCGTGGGGAAATCGACGGGCGCAACGGCGCGCTGCCGGCGCCGGTGATCGCATGGACCGCCGACCCGGTGGAGCTGTTCTTCCTGCAGGTGCAGGGCTCGGGCCAGATCCAGCTCGACGGCGGCGAGCGCATCCGCGCAGGCTTCGCCGACCAGAACGGCCACCCGTACCGCTCGCTCGGCCGCTATCTCGTCGACCGCGGCGAGATGCCGCTCGAGCAGGCCTCCATGCAAGGCATCAAGGCCTGGGCCGCGGCGAATCCCGGAAAGCTGCAGGACGCGCTCAACTACAACGCGAGCTATGTCTTTTTCCGGGAATTGCCGGCGGCCGACGGCCCGATCGGCGCGCTCAACATTGCGTTGACCGCGGAATACAGCCTCGCCGTCGACCGGCGCTTCGTGCCGCTCGGCTCCCCGGTGTATCTCGCCAGCACCTATCCGCTCTCGGAGGAACGCCTGGAGCGCCTGATGGCGGCGCATGACACCGGCGGAGCGATCCGCGGCGTAGTGCGCGCCGACTTTTTCTGGGGCGGCGGCAAGGATGCCGGTGCGCTGGCCGGGCGCATGCGGCAGCAGGGAAAGATGTGGCTCCTGTGGCCGCGCGGCGAGCCCCTGCCGCGGGCGGATTAGCGTTTCGCCGAATCGAGCTGTTGCTGGAGATCCGCGGCAGCCAGGCCGCCGGCGACGCGCTCCCCGTTGACGAAGATCAGCGTCGGGGTGCTGTTCACGCCCAGGCCGCGCCCAAGCGCAAGGTTCTTGTCCACGGGGCTCTCGCAAGCGCTGTTTGCGCTCGGTCGGTTGCCGCGCAGCGCAAGGTCGAGCCAGGCTTTGCTGCGGTCCGGCGAGCACCACACCGCCTTCGATTGCTCCGACAGCTCCGGCCGGATCACCGGGTACATGAACACATAGATGGTGATGTCGTCGAGCTGCTGCAGGGTCTGCTCGAACTGCTTGCAGGCCGGGCAGTACGGATCGGAGAACATGGCGAGGACGCGCGTGCCGTTCCCGCGCTGGACTTTCACCGCCTGCTCGAGCGGCAGCGAATCGAAGCGGATGGCGTTCAGCTTGCGCAGGCGCTCTTCGGTGAGGTCGCGGTCGGTTCGCGCCTCGTAGATCTTGCCGCTCACGATGTAGCTGGCGTTTGCATCGGTGTAGACCACCTGCACTCCGCTGGGCCCCCGAAAGCGGACCTCGTAGAGCCCCGGCATCGGCGCGGGCTGGATGCCTTCGATCTTGGCGCCGCCCAGCTTGGCTTCCAGCACGCGACGGATCTGCGCCTCATCGGCGAGGGTCAACAAGGGAAAAAGCAGAAACGCGGCAATCACGGCTCGCAGCACGAAATACCTCAATTCATCGCATGACGCATGAGAATGTTCTTCAGGACCGGGAGGCGGTCCGTCAGGTTCAATCCGGCATTGCGCAGCCGCGACACGGCGCTGCTCCCCGAACCGAACAGCCTGAACAGGCCGTCGACCATGGCATCCATCGCCAGTATAGGCTCGGCGCGGCCGCGCTCATAGCGGCGCAGCACGCGCAGATCTCCGGGATCGCGCACTAGTTCACGCTCGAGCAGCGTCTGCGCAAGCAAGCGGGCGTCCTGCAGGCCGAGGTTCAGCCCTTGCCCGGCCAGCGGATGGATCACGTGCGCCGCGTCGCCGGCGAGCGCGACGCGCGGCCCGACCATGCGTCGCGCCGAGAGGTGACGCAGGGCGTAGCTGCGCGCAGGGGTGATCAACGAAAGAGCGCCCAATACATGCCGTGACGCCGCCTCGAGTTCGCGGCACAGTCTTTCGGGCTGCAGAGCGCAGATCCTTTCCGCCTCGCCATGCGGAAGCGACCAGATCATCGAGGTCTGCCTGCCGGGAAGCGGCAGCAGCGCCAGCACCGGCCCCCCCTGGAACCATTGGAACGCAGTGTTGGAATGCGCCTGCTCGCAGGAGAAATTCGCGACCACCGCCGTCTGGCCGTAATCCTTCTCGGCGGCGGCGATGCCGGCGTGCTCGCGCACGAACGAACTGGCGCCATCGG
>VBBY01000086.1 GCA_005881595.1 Betaproteobacteria bacterium
CGGGGCGAAGGTGAATTGGGGCGCGCTCGAGGGCGTGCTGTATGCCTACAGCGCCGACGGCATTGGCACGACGGCCATCGGTTTTAACGCCGCGTCCTTCGCTGGCGGCACGCTGGAGAAGCGCAAGTCGGATGGCTGGTACGCGCAAGCGACCTACAAGATCGGGGCCTTCAAGCCCGGCGTGAGCTACGGCGAGAGCCACCTGAAGCTGGCGGGCAACGAATCCGGCAATTCCACCTTGGTGAAGACAAACAAATCCACGGTCTTTGGGCTGTACTACAGCCTCACCCCGAGCGTGAATCTGGTTGCCGAATACATTCCGACCGAGGCCGAGAACCAGGCGGGAGGGACGGTCAAGGACAAAGTCCTGGCTCTGGGCGCGATCATGTTCTTCTGAAATTGGCATGCAACAGTAACAACGGCGCCGTTTAGGCGCCGTTTTTTTTGGGCCTGACCCTCAATAATGCAGCGGCTTCCTGACCGGCCGCTTGATGTGCAGCCGATGCATTTTCCGGTAGAGCGTGTTGCGGCCGACGCCGAGCTTGCGCGCGACGTGGCTGATGTTGCCATGCTCGAGATCGAGCTCGCGGAGCAACGCCTCGCGCTCGGCTCTGCCGAGCGCGTTGAGCGAGTCCGTCTCGGCGAGCGCCGCCCCGCGCTCGGCAGGCCGCGCGCCAAGGCAGTACTCGGAGGGCAGGTCAGCCACGTCGAGCTTGTCGCCCGAGCGCCGCGCAATCATGGCGCGCAGCGCGTTGCGCAGCTGCCGTATGTTCCCCCGCCATTTATGCGCGCAGAGCGCGTCGATCAACTCCTCGCTGAGCGAAACCGAAGGCGTGTCGGCTGTCTCCTGCGCGAACACGTGCGCGATCAGCGCGCGCTTGTCGGTTCGGTCATCGAGCCGCGGCAGCGTCAGCACCAGCCCCTGCAGCCGATAGAAGAGATCCTCGCGAAACTCACCGCGGTCGATTTTCTCCTCCAGGCTGGAGGGGCTCGCCGCGATCAGGCGCATTTCACGCTTCTCCAGCACCTGGAGCAGCCGGGCCTGCAGCGCCCCGGGCAGCTCGCCGATCTCGTCAAGGAACAGCGTCCCGCCGTGGGCCTGCACCAGCTCGCTTTGCAGCAGCGCCTCCGGGATCGCGGCGCAATTGACCGCGACGAAAGCGTGCTCGGCGCGCTCGCTCGAGGCGTGCAAGGCGCGGGCGAAAAGCTCCTTGCCGGTGCCGGTTTCTCCGATCAGCAGAATCGGGACATCGCGCGAGGCGACGCGCTTCGCCGCCCGGATGTTGCGCGCCATCGACGCGTCGCCGAGGTCGAGCTCGTCGAGCGCGCTGCGGCTCTCGCTCGAGGGAAACGCACTGCCGCGCGGCGCCGACTCGGGTTCCTGGGCCACGGCGAAAAAGCGCCCGCCGTGGCGCGCCTCGTAGAGCGGCAGCGGGTGGAACGACTTCCTGCGGCTGCGCCCGAGCAGCGCCGCCAGGGAGATGTTGAACACCCGCTCGAGCGGCGCGCCGACCAGCTCGTCATCTTTCTTGCAGCCGAGCTGGAATAGCGCGTTGCGGTCCGCTGCGGCGATGGCGCCGGCGGGATCGAGCGCGATGATCCCTTCGCTCCAGGTTCCCACCAGCTCCGGCCGGCTGTGGAAGCGCATCACGAAGGCGTCGCGGAAGCGGTGCAGGAACAGGCGGTTCTCGATCATCTGCGCCGACATGTTCACCAGCACCAGCGTGTGCTGCTGCGCGCGGTCGGACTCGCCGGAGGCGTCCAGCACCGCGACCAGCTCGCTGCGGTGATCGAAAATAGGCGCGGCGCAGCACGTAAGCCCGGTGTTGCGGGCGAGGAAGTGCTGCTCCCGATGCACGATCAGGGGCCGGCGCTCGAGCAGGCAGGTTCCCATGCCGTTGGTGCCGCCGTAGCGCTCGCTCCACACCGCGCCCGGCGCGAGCCCGGTGCGTGACGCCGCGCCCCTGAAGCTCGGGTCGCCGCGATAGGAAAGCAGGACGCCGTCGCGGTCGGTCAGGATGATCGAGTGGCCGGAGCCGGCGAGCTGCCGGTACAGGTGCGCCATCTCGGCGTCAGCCAGGGAAACCAGCTCGAGGTTCTGTTCCTTGCGCACCAGGAGCTCCTGGTGCGAGACGAGCACCGGCTGCACCTTGGACTCTGGGTCGAGGCCGTACTCCTCGACACAGCGCTGCCAGGAGCGCCTGACATGCTCGGGGGCGGCCGCGTCGGGCGACGCGCCGCGAATCACGGAGTAGACGAGACGCGCGTGGTCGCCGTTCGGCAGCATGGCGTCCTCCTCGGAACAAATTATGCCACGCTGCTGCGTGCTAGCATCGGAACGCATGCAGACGACCCACTATGTGGCGCTTGCCTTGGCGGTGCTGGCGGGGGGTGCCCCGGCCCAGGCCGCTGACAGGCATGACTATCCCACCGTAGACCGGGTCGAGTACGTCCTCGAGTGCATGCAAAGGAACGCCGGCAAGCAGGAGTTCCTCTACAAGTGCGCATGCGTGATCGACGAGATCGCCAAGCAGTACACCTATGACGATTTCGTGGAAGCTTCGACCGCGGCGCGCTTCCAGAGCCTCGGCGGCGAGCGCGGCGGCGTGTTCCGCGATCCGCCGCAGACGCGGGATGCCGCGAAGCGTTATCTGCAAGTCCGGAGCGACGCGATGAAGCGCTGCGACGTGCCGCGCTGACCTGGATTTGTGGCAGCGCAGCGAACCCATCACTGTTCGGTTTTGGAACAGTAGCAGCGCCCAGCTCTTCGAGAGGCGCATGTTATTTTTTTTGGCGCGGGTATATAGTGCGTCGAGAGGAGCGCGCCTCGCGCTGCTGTTCTTCCGTCATCCGCCAAGCAACACGCAAAGGAGAATGAGATGCTACTGACACGCACGTGCACGTGGGGCGTTTTGCTCGGCCTCGCCGCCCTGCCGGGACTCGCGCTCGCCAATCCGGAGGTCATCAGGCTCAGTCAGGACGCGAAGAACTGGGCGATGCAGGCGGGCAACATGCAGAACCACCGCTATAGCGCGCTCAAGCAGATCAGCACGGACAACGTCAAGGACCTGCGCGTCGCGTGGACATTCTCGACCGGCGTGCTGCGCGGCCACGAGGGCGGCCCCCTGGTGATCGGCGACATGCTGTACATCCACAGCCCGTTTCCCAACAAGGTCTTCGCGATCGCCCTCGCCGATCAGCAGATCAAGTGGAAGTACGAGCCGAAGCAGGACCCGACGGTGATCCCCGTAATGTGCTGCGACACGGTGAACCGCGGTCTCGCATACGCCGACGGCAAGATCTTCCTGCAGCAAGCCGACACCAACCTCGTCGCGCTAGACGCCAGGACCGGCAAGGAGCTGTGGAAGGTCAAGAACGGCGATCCCAAGAAGGGTGAAACCAACACCAACGCCCCGCACGTCTTCAAGGACAAGGTGATCACCGGCATTTCCGGCGGCGAGTTCGGCGTGCGTGGTTACGTCGCCGCCTACGACATCAAGACCGGCAACCAGGTCTGGAAAGCCTACAGCACCGGGCCGGACGCCGAGATGCTGATGGATCCGGACAAGACGATGACCTGGACCGACGGCAGGATGGCGCCGGTGGGCAGGGACTCGTCGCTCAAGACCTGGCAGGGCGATCAGTGGAAGATCGGCGGCGGCACGACCTGGGGCTGGTACAGCTACGACCCGAAGCTCAACCTGATGTACTACGGGTCGGGCAATCCCAGCACCTGGAACCCGGTGCAAAGGCCCGGCGACAACAAATGGTCGATGACGATCTGGGCGCGCGACGTCGATACCGGCCAGGCGAAGTGGGTGTACCAGATGACGCCGCACGACGAGTGGGATTTCGACGGCATCAACGAGATGATCCTCGCCGACGGCATCAGCGTGAAAGGCAAGCCGCACAACGTGGTGGTGCATTTCGATCGCAACGGCTTCGGCTACACGCTCGATCGCGCCACCGGCGAGCTGCTCGTCGCGGCGAAGTACGATCCGAAGGTGAACTGGGCGACGCACGTCGACATGAAGACCGGCCGTCCGCAGGTCGTATCCAAGTACAGCACGCAGGCGCAGGGTGCAGACGTCAACACCAAGGGGATCTGCCCCGCGGCGCTCGGCAGCAAGGACCAGCAGCCGGCGGCGTACAACCCGGCGAACAAGATGTTCTACGTGCCGACCAACCACGTGTGCATGGACTACGAGCCGTTCAAGGTCGAGTACACCGCGGGCCAGCCGTTCGTGGGCGCGACGCTCTCGATGTTCCCGGCGCCGGGCAGCCACGGCGGCATGGGCAACTTCATCGTCTGGGATGCCGGCAGCGGCAAGATCGTGAAGTCCAAGTCGGAGAAGTTCTCGGTGTGGAGCGGCGCGCTGGTCACGGCGGGCGGCATTGCGTGCTACGGCACCCTCGAGGGCTACCTGAAGTGCGTCGATGCCAACGACATCAGCAAGGAGCTGTACAAGTTCAAGACGCCCTCCGGAATCATCGGCAACGTGAATACCTGGGAGTACAAGGGCAAGCAGTACATCGGCGTGCTCTCCGGCATCGGAGGCTGGGCCGGCATCGGCCTTGCCGCGGGCCTGGAGAAGGACACCGACGGCCTGGGCGCCGTGGGCGGCTACAAGGAGCTGAAGAACTACACTGAGCTCGGCGGCGTCCTCACCGTGTTCTCTTTGCCGTAAACCTCGTAGCGGTTTCGAACGTTCAAGGGCTGACATCCTTCGGGGTGTCAGCCCTTTTTCTGATTGGGGAGTGCGTTGAACGTGACAAAGACGGGATGGGCCGCCGCCATGGCATTCGCGCTCGCTGGTCTCGGGCTGGGTCTGGCAGTAGCAGCCGATGACAAGCCCTACCAGGTCGCCGAGGGCAACAAGGTCGACAAGACCACGCTCGAGGGCTGGCGCACCTGGCGCGCGCTCGCCTGCGAGCGCTGTCATGGCGCACGGCAGGAAGGCATGGTCGGGCCGTCGCTGATCGAAAGCTTGAAGCAGCTCTCCAAGGATGAGTTCAAGCAATCCGTGTTGAAGGGCCGTCTGGACAAGGGCATGCCGAACTTCGACGGCAGCAAGATGGTCGTCGAAAATATCGACGGCCTCTACGCGTACCTGAAAGGACGCTCCGATGGCGCGATTAAGCCAGGGCGTCTAGAAGAGCTGAAATGAACCGCTGGCCCGGCCGGCTCGCGATCGCGGCGGCTCTCCTGCTGCCGCAGTCGCCAGGGGCCGCCGAATGGCCCGGCTACGAGAAGCTGACGCGCGAACAGGTGGTCGCGGCGCTGGCCGCAGCGTCGGCGTCGGCCCCCGCCGATTTTTATTCGAAGAACCTCTCCGGGCTGGATCTCTCCGGCATCGATTTCAAGGGAGCGAACCTCACCGCGGCGGTGCTGAACCGCAGCAACCTGACGGGCGCCAACCTCTCCCGGTGCAATCTCACGGTCAGCTTCGCGGAGGGCGCGAACCTGACCAACGCGGATCTGCGCGGCGCGATGATGTTCTCGATGCAGCTTCAAGGCGCCAACCTGAAGGGGGCGAACCTCTCGGGCGCGCGCCTGATCGGCGATCTGAGAAAGGCGAATCTCGAAGGGTCGGTGCTCACGAAGATGGATGGCGCTGCCGACATGAAGAACCAGTCGATGGGCCTCATGCGGGCGAATATCGTCTCGGCGAACCTGAGGGGCGCGGATCTCTCGGGGTCGGATTTCTCCCGCGCCGATTTCAGCTTCTCGGACCTCTCGGGCGCCAACCTCGCCGGCACCAGGCTGAGCGGGGCGGAATTCAGCGGCACCGATCTGCGCGGCGCAAACCTCGCCGGCGCCGATCTGAGCGGCGCGAAGCTCGTCGATACCGATTTCACCGGCGCCAATCTTGCCGGTGCGGATTTCACCGCCGCCGTGTTTCGCAGCGTGAGAGGGCTCGCCCAGGATCAGCCGGCAGGCGATGAGCGCGTGCTGCGCGTGTGCCAGGACCCGAACAACCTCCCCTTCTCGAACCGCGCGGGCGAAGGCTTCGAGAACAAGATCGCCGAGCTCCTCGCCGGCGAGCTGGGATGGACGCTCGAGTACACGTGGTTCCCGCAGCGCATGGGATTCATTCGCAACACGCTGCGCGGGCGCGATCCCGGCTCCAACCGCTTCAAGTGCGACCTGGTCATCGGCGTACCGGTCGGGTTCGAGCTGGCATCGACCACCAAGCCCTACTACCGCTCGACCTACGCCCTGGTCTACGTGAAAGGCAAAGGGCTAGACAGCGTAACGGCTCCCGAGGGCTTGCTCCATCTCGAGCCGGTGAAGCTGAAATCGCTCAAGCTCGGCGTGGTCGGTCAAACGCCGCCGGCGGATTGGCTGCTCAGGTACCGCTTGTTCGATCAGGTCGTTCCCTATCAACTCCAGTCCGGCGACCCGGAGCGCTATCCGGGCGAGATCGTCGAGAAGGACCTGGTGGCCGGGAAGATCGATGTCGCGTTCGTGTGGGGGCCGATCGCCGGCTACTTCGCGAAGAACGCCACCTCCGCCAAGCTGGCCGTCGTGCCGTTCGAGCCGACCCCCGGGATCCAGTTCGACTTTCGCATCGCCATGGGCGTGCGCTTCGGCGAGCGCGAGTGGAAGGACAGGATCGAGCGCCTGGTGGAGGCCAACCGCGGCCGCATTCAGGCGATCCTCGCCGCCTACGGCGTGCCGCTGCTGGACGACGAGGGTCGGATCATCCAGGCCCGGTAACGACGATCTTTCCGACGTGGGCGTCGGATTCCATGTAGGCCTTCGCCGCCGGCAGCTCGGCGAAGGGGAACACGCGGTCGATGAGCGGCCTGACGCGGCCGCTCGCGAAAAGCGGCAGGAAATCGGCGACGAAGCCCTGCACCGTCGAGGCGCGCTGCGCGGCGTCGCGCAGCTTGTTCGACACGCCGTAGATGCGCAGGCGCTTGGCGTGCACCGCTTCCAGGTCGACCTCGCTCCTCAGCACGCCGTCGACATAGCCGACGATCGCCAGGCGGCCCTCGAAGCCCAGCGAGCGGACGCATTCGGCGAACACCGAGCCGCCGACCGTATTGACCGCCAGGTTTGCGCCTTTGCCATCGG
>VBBY01000037.1 GCA_005881595.1 Betaproteobacteria bacterium
TGCTCGAGGCCATTCGCGCGCGGGCGTCGCGCCTGTCGTTGGGTCTGATCGCGCCGGCCGGCGCGGGCGATCCGCGGCGCGTCGAGCTCGCGATTCCCGTACGGGACGGCACGGCGCGGGAGAGCGAGAAGCGCCTGGCCGTGCATCCCATAGGGCGGCTGTTCGCGCGCGTCGTGCTACGCGCCGGCGCCGGGGTCGAGGAAGCGGTGGTGGAAAGCGACGTGTACGACTTGTCGACCGGCGCCAGGGTAGATGACGATCTGGCCGGCGCGTTCCAGGATCTCGAAGCGGGCCGGGTCGAGCCCGCCGATGAAGCGTTGGCAGCCGCGGCAAAGCCGGTTGCCGCTCGGGAGCCCGGGGACTTGCTCCGGCTCCTCTTGAGCCATCTCCGTGACAAGTCGACGGAGCGGGTAGCCGCGCGACGCGCTGCGGCCGCGGGCGAGCTTGCCACCGAGCTCGACAGGCTCGAGCGGTACTTCGAGTCGATCCTCAAGGAGCAGTCTAGCGAGGAGGCCATCGGCACGGTCTCGGCTCTCGCCGCGCGGCGCCGGACCGAAGAGATCCGGCGCAGTGAGGTGCGGGCGACCGTGCATCCCGTGCAGCTCGTCGAGGCCACCGTCGTGATGCAGCGGGCGGAGTGGCAGCTCGAGTCGGCGCGGGGGCGGCGGGGGACGTTCAGCGCGCAGCGCTCCCTGAGCGGTGCCGCCGCGTGGGCCATGACGTGTCCGCATTGCGGCCGCCCGCCGGCGGCCCTAGTCGTCTGCCGGCACGACCACTGCGGCTGTGACGCCTGCTCGCACCGCTGCTCAGTCTGCGCCGAGGACTTCTGCGCGGAGCACGGCCTCGCCGAGTGTCGCGTGGACGGGCAGCCGGCGTGTGACGAGCACGCCCGCGTATGCCCCTCGTGCCGGTTGCAGTACTGCACGGCGCACGAGGGTGTGTGCGCCGAGGACGGGCACGCGGCCTGCGCCACGTGCCTGGAGCCGTGCGGCAGCTGCGGCCGGGTCGTCTGCAACCGGCACGCCGAGCAGAGCCACGCGGACGCGCCAAAGGGACGCCGTCGTCTCTGCACGGCGTGCCTGCGCAACTGTGAGGGCGGGTCCAGGGAGCGGGTGGGTGTGGACGAGGTGACGGAATGCGCGAGCTGCGGCAAGCTGGTCTGCGCGGCGCATAGCGCCGTGTGCGCCGTGGATGGACAGGTGCACTGCTCGCCACACCTGCGCCGTACCGACACGTCCCGGCGCCTGGTCTGCGGGCAGCATCGGGCGGGCTGCGTGCAGGAGGAGGCAGCGATCTTCGCGTCCGATGAAGTGGCTGCGTGCGGGTCGTGCGGGAAGCTCGTCTGCGCCGGCCACTCGGCCGAGTGCGTGGAGGATGGGCTCCGGCATTGCGTCACCCACCTCGAGCCACTGGTCGACGCAACCGGCTCGCACGCCTGTGCGGCACACCGCAAAGAGTGCCACGTGGACGGCCAGGTGTTCTCGCCGAAGGGCGTCGAGGCTTGTCCAGTGTGCGGCAAGGACGCCTGCGCCCGGCATCGCGCGGCGTGCGGCCATTGCGGCCGGAACGTGTGCACGGCTGACCTGGAGCAGCCGTCCCGCCGCTGCGTGACCTGCAGGCAGCTGGCGGCGATCGCCGACCCGCCGGACGACGTGCTCACCGCTGCGCGAGCCGTGACGGGCGGCGGGCCGAAGTCATCCCGCCCCTGGCGGATGGCCCGCGACCACAGTCACGTGGTCGTGGAGCTCGATCTCGGGTTGAGGCGGAAGACGGTCTTCACGCTGCGACACGGGGAGACCGTGCCGGACAGCGTCGTGAAGCATGCGCTGCTCGGATCGAAGCAGCGGCGGTGAGCGATCGCGCTCATGGCATTGCGTGTCCAGAATGCGGTGACGCGGCCGAAGTCGCTTGGCTAGAACTGAAGAACAGGAAGAAGTTAGAACCGACCTCGATCGCGCGTCCCGCTGCCTCGGCGTCATCCATTGCCTTTGCCGAAGTAATGCCGCTGCTTCCATCCGGCGCCGGCCAGTCGCTTTGGTCCATGATGAGCACAGGCCGCACCTCCCACCAGATCGGACCCGTGTCGACGCGGCTGTTGTCCACTACATGATCGTGATTCGGGGTGGGTACGAACATGTTTCCTGTCGGAGGATTAGCGGCTTTTCCCAGCGCTGCGAGCGTCACCGACAGATCGACAGAAGAAGCGTGCATGGTACAGGTGCCAGGCACCGGGTGGTTGGGGTCGGGACACTGCGTGGCAACCAGAGGATGCGTCTTCCAAGCTTCCGGCACAAAACCGAACGCGCTGATTAACGCGGCACCCAGCGCCGGACCACATAGCTCGCCAGGTCTTCCTCCATTCGGACATGGCATCGCGTCGTTCGGGTTCTGATCATTGTCAACGGAGAACATCGGAACGAACACGTAGAGATGCGCAGTGTGCTTGATGTCCCCGCCGGTTGGGTCTTGAGTAGGTTCCGTCACCGGCTGACAAATTGGAGTCTGCATCTCGTTCGGATCGGACTGCGCCTTTATCTTGTTGAAGTCAAGATCCAGCGCCGGCTGATCAACGCAGTCGAAGTTTTGCAGATAGGTGAAAGTAACCAGCCGGCTGTTGCCAAATCCATTCGTCTGATTTGCCGCCAACTGCGCAGATGCCGTTGCGCCCGCTAGCAAGAGCACAGCAGCAAACAATGGAAGTACTAGCGATTGCGAACGAATCATTTCATGCTCCTTCGGTCCAGTCCATCGCCCTTAAAGGGACTTGAGATATTCAACTAGGTCGTGCTTCTCCTGGTCGGTCAGACCGAGGCTAAAGCGATCGTTGTAGCTGTTGGCCACATCGAGCAGCGTTTTGAAACGGCCGTCATGGTAGAAGCGGCCTTTGTTTTCCGGGTGCATGAACAATCCACGTTCGCGGACGAAGAGCCCCGCGAGGTTCATGGTCCGGTAGGCGTGGCCGGGGGCACGATCGGCTTCAAAGCCGTCGATCTTCAACTCATCGGCCGAGTGTTGGTTCCAGCCCGGCTCGGTCCAGAGCGGTTCATGGTGACAACTATTGCAGTTGGCCTTGCCACTGAAGAGTTCATCGCCGCGCGCGGCCGCAGCGGGATCGAAGTCGATAGCCGGGCGAGGTTTCAGGGCCGGCAAGGCGAGTTGGAAGAAATGCAGAGCCGGCAATTTGCCGGTGACCTGGTCGTGATCGGGATCGACGGAAATGTGACCGAGGTGGGCGGCCGCCGCGACGGGAAACTGCGCGGCATCGTCGAAGCGTGGATCAAAGAACGTGCCAACGCCGTGCATTTCGACAACGGCCACAAATGCGTTCCAGTAGGTCACGGTGCCCCATCCGCCCGTCCACGTATGCAGATTGTGGCCCGCCAAACCACGGGCATTGGGAATCAACGTGGCACCGGGCACATTCATTCCCGTGACCACGCCGTTGGTGACCTGCTGCGGGTTCGTGGCCTTGCCGTCGAGGAACAACTCGGCATCGAATTTGCCGGGACCCCAACTGTTGAGGACCTTCAGAACGTCGCTCACGGTTATGCCGGCATCGGCGAGTTTCAACAGGTCCACGACGGGTTGCAGGTTGGGAGCGGTGGCGACAATCGCGCCCACATTGAGGTCGCGATTGGCCAATCCGTCGATCCGCCTGCCGATATTCGGCGCGACGGAATCATCCACGGTGGAATGACAAAGCGCGCAAGTGAGACCGACGGAGCGCAACGTGCCGTTGCCATTGAAGAAGCCGACCACGCCGAGGACGGAGTTCTGCTTGATCAATAGCCGCGTCACCGCGGGATCGCCAAGATTCACCTTGCCTTGTTTGATCGCTTCGATGAGTGAAGGCGAAAGCGCGTGCGAGTCGATTTTCAGCCCCAACGCCAGCGCGGTGCTGGGCGGCAGCGTATTCAGCACTTGATGAAGGTGGAGCGTGTCTCCCCAGAAGGATTCGTCGCCGAAAGTGTCGAAGCGGAAGATTTTTCTTCCGTCTTCCACCATTTGGAGCGAATTCTGCAGGACGGCGGCGTCGAATCCGGAACGGCGCTGAGAATCATCCGCGAACGCAGCAGCATTGCGCTGCGCCCACACGGCATAATAAAGCATGGCGCATGCGCCAAAGATAAGGACAGCAATCGTGCAGGTGAATTTACGTTTCATTGCGTAACCTCCACGATGGGTGAATTCAGTCAGACGCTACGACCAGACGGGGGCGGATCCGGCCATCGCACGGAAAAGCTGATAGCACTCGGGAGAGCAGATGTCAGTTACGCCAGTAACATTCGAAATCTACTTCCCTCAAGGGGCGAAGTCGCGCAGAGCCGCGACATGAAGAAGCAGATGGCCGCGGCTGGAATATTCCAGCAGGCCGCGGCGCCGGAGAGAATTCAAGGCCGTGGACACACGCTCGCGACGGGCGCCCACCATCTGGGAAATCTCTTCCTGGGTGAGATAGGCGGGAATCTGAACAGCCTCGCCGGCGGGGCGGCCGATTTTGGAGGCGAGACCGAGGAGGACCTGAACGAGGCGGCCGGGAAGATCCTGCGAGGCGAGAGTGGTGATCTGGTCGTAAGCGTCGGCGAGGCAGTTGCAGAAAATTTCGAGGAGCTTGACGAGGAGATCGGGATTGCCGCGCAGCGCGTCAACAATTTCAGAGTACGGGACGCGAATGGCTTCAGCGGGTTCGAGGGCGACGGCGCGATCGCGGCGCGGGGTGTGGCAGGCACAAAGCTCGCCGACCACATCGCCGTCCTTGCGGATATCGTAAATAACTTCGCGACCCTCGGGAGTGAGGGTGCCGATCTTGACGAAACCTTTGCGGACAAAAAACACGACACGGTTCCTGTCGCCCACGTCGTAGAGGATTTCGTCGGCGGCGAAATGCAGCGCGCCGCGGCCGGGCAGAAGAGCGTCGCAGAATTTGCCGCGAAAGATGGAGACCAAAGCGGAAGAGACGGAGGATTCGTGGAGGGCGGCCTCCGCAGCGGACATGCTTGGGTTCGTCCCGGCTCGAGGGCTTGCCGTCACGTCAGGTACTCCTGGGAATGTAAAACAAGCCACGGCGGGGATTTATTCCAGGTTGACGAATGGTGTCAGGAAGGCGCCTGGAAAATTTGCGGGAGCCTGGTCAGCACCCTGAAACAGGGACCGGATATGCTCCCACCATGATCGGCCGCCGCAGGTTCCTGGAAGTTCTCGCAGCGCTTGGTGTTTCGCAGGCGCTTCCAACCTGCGCCACCGATCGCAAGGTCAGCTTCGACTCGTACCCGTTCACGCTCGGCGTCGCCTCCGGCTATCCAAGCCCGTCGGGCGTCGTTCTCTGGACGCGTTTGATGGGCCTCGAGCCGCTCGAGATCCCTGTGCGCTGGGAAGTGGCCGCGGATGAGGCGATGCGCCAGGTCATTTTTTCTGGTGAAACAACGGCCGACCCGGCGTGGGCCCACTCCGCGCGCGTCGAAGTGCAAGGCCTGGAGCCCGATCGCTGGTACTGGTACCGCTTCACCGCCGGCGACGCCCGCAGCCCGATCGGTCGCACGCGCACCGCGCCCGCGGCGGCGGCGCCGGCGCAGAGGCTGCGCTTCGCGTTCGCGTCCTGCCAGCAATACGAGCAGGGATTTTTTGGCGCCTATCGCCACATCGTTGCCGACCAGCCGGACCTCGTCGCGTTTCTCGGCGACTACATCTACGAGTCGAGCTGGGGCAGCGACCTCGTCCGCAGCCATGACGCGCCCGAGCCTTACTCGCTCGCGGACTATCGCGCGCGCCACGCGCTCTATCGCAGCGACCCGGACCTGCAGGCAGCGCATGCCGCGTGCCCGTGGATCGTCACCTGGGACGATCACGAGGTCGACAACGACTACGCCAACGACCGGCCTGAGGACGGCATGGGACGCGAGGAGTTCCTGCGCCGCCGCGCGGCCGCCTACCGCGCGTACTACGAGCACCTGCCGCTGCCGCCGCGCATGCGGCCCGAAGGGCCGAACATGCGCATCTACACCCACGTCGACTGGGGAACGCTGGCGCGCTTCTTTGTGCTCGATGACCGGCAATACCGTTCCTGGCATGCCTGCCCCCGTCCCGGGTGGCGCGGCGGCTCAAACACGGTCGACGTATCCGAGTGCACGCGCCTCGCGAGCCCCGCGCGGTCAATCCTCGGCCGCGCGCAGGAGCGCTGGCTCGACGGCAGGCTCGCCGCCTCGCGCGCGCAGTGGAACGTGATCGCGCAGCAGACCAGGATGGCGCAAATGGACGAGCTGCCCGGCCCCGGGCGGCGCGCCTGGACCGACAGCTGGGACGGCTATCCCGCGGCGAGGCAGCGCCTGCTCGATTCGATAGCGGCAAGAAAGATACAAAACCCGGTCGTGATCGGCGGCGACATCCACGCCTTCAACGTCTGCCAGCTCAAGGCCGACTTCGCCGATCCGCGCTCTGCGGTGGTGGCGAGCGAATTCGTCGGCACCTCGATCACCTCGCAGGGCTGGCCGCAGGAGCGCATCAACGAATACCTGCCGGACAACCCGCATGTGCTGTACGCCGACAGCCGTTATCGCGGCTACGTCCGGGTCGAGCTCGATGCAAAACTATGGAAAGCCGACCTGCGCGCGATGCAGACCGTGCAGCGGCGCGATGCGCCGTGCTTTACGCTCGCTTCCTTCGTCGTCGAAGACGGTAAAGCGGGGCCGTTAAAGGTCTAACGGCACTTCAAGTTGGCCGAGAGATCCTCGATCGGGCGCGTGCAGTCCTGCTCGTTCACCTTGCGCACCGGCGCGAGCTCGGGCGCCCTCTCGGTCCCGCTTGCTTCGGAGCGGTAAATGACGGCACCGGCGATGCCGAGGCCGATGAGAGCCGCTGCGCTCGAGCCGGTCGCCTGCACGCTGAGCCCCGCGGAAGAGCTGCTGATCGCAGTGCCGCCTCCGTGCGCTTACCGCGCAGCGCAGGCTTTCTGCAGGCGATCGCGCACCGCGGCCCATTCGGGCGCGTCGGGCGGCGCTTCGACCAGGATCGTCTCGCAGCCCGCCGTGTCCAGCTCGCGCAGCGCCGCGTAAAGGCGCCGCGCGTAGCCTTCCGGGTTGCGCGGCATGCGCAGCCAGTAGTCCACGCGCTCATCCGGGCGTGAAAACGCGAGCACCGCCACTCGCTGCTTGAGCTTTTCAATTTCCTTGTCGAGATCGTGAGTCGACACCAGGCGTGCCGGCGTGCGCGGCGCATAGTGGCGCTCGAGGCCGCCGGAATGACGCGGCGACGACAAGCGTGCCTCTTTCACATTCAACAGCTGCGCGAGATCCCCGCGTGAGATCGCTCCTGGCCGCAGCAGCAAGGCAGCTCCCGTGGACAAATCAACGATCGTCGATTCGATGCCGACCTCGCTCGGGCCGCCTTCGAGCACCAGGTCGACGTCGTCGCCGAGGTCCTCGCGCACGTGCGCTGCGGTGGTCGGCGACACAAGCCCGAAGCGATTCGCCGATGGCGCGGCAATTCCGCCTTGAAACATTTCCAGCAACCCGCGCGCAACGGGATGCGAGGGAACGCGCAGGCCGACCGTGTCCTGCCCTCCGGTGATGAAGTCCTTGGCGAGCGCAGAGCGCTTCAGGATCAGGGTAAGCGGGCCCGGCCAGAAACGCTCCGCAAGCTGTCTCGCCCCCGTGGGCACCTCGCGCGCCCATGAAAAGGCCTTTTCCTTCGAGCCGAAGTGGACGATCACCGGATGATCGGCCGGGCGGCGCTTGGTCGCGTAAAGACGCGCTACCGCCCCGGCGTTCGACGCATCGGCGCCGAGGCCGTACACCGTTTCGGTCGGGAAGGCCACGAGTCCGCCGGCGCGGAGGATCTCCGCGGCCTTGCGGATCTCTGGCTTCATGGCTTCGGCAGCTCGGCCTTTTTGACCGCGTCGGATTGTCTGGTTCTGAATTCCGTCAACTTGGAAGCGAGATTCCTGTCGGACAGCGCAAGCATCGCGACGGCGTAAAGCGCGGCGTTGGCCGCGCCTGCCTCGCCGATGGCAAAAGTCGCCACCGGGATGCCTTTCGGCATCTGCACGGTGGAAAGCAGCGAATCGAGCCCCTGCAGATGCTTCGAAGGCATCGGCACGCCGAGCACGGGAAGCGTCGTATGCGCCGCCACCACGCCGGCGAGGTGGGCGGCGCCGCCGGCGCCGGCGATGATGGCTTTCAGGCCGCGCTTGGCCGCGCCCTTCGCCCACTCGGCGACGAGATCGGGCGTGCGGTGCGCCGACATCGCCTTCGCCTCGTAGGGCACGCCGAATTCCTCCAGCATCTTGGCGGCGGCCTTCATCGTGTCCCAGTCGGAGCTCGACCCCATCACGATGCCGATCATGCAAGCTTTCTCCCCGTCAATCGCGTCAGCGCTTCGCGGTATTTTTCCGACGTCTTGGCGATCACCTCGGCCGGCAGCCGCGGCGCGGGCGGCGTCTTGTTCCAGTCGAGCGTCTCGAGGTAGTCGCGCACGTACTGCTTGTCGAACGAAGGCGGGCTCATGCCGACGCGATACGAATCGGCGGGCCAGAAGCGTGACGAGTCCGCCGTCAAGACTTCATCGATCAAAACCAGGTCATTGGAAGGCGTTAAACCAAATTCAAATTTCGTGTCCGCAATGATGATGCCCTTCTTCATCGCGTAGTCGGCGGCTTCCTTGTACAGCCGGATGCTGGTGTCGCGCACCTTGGCGGCTAGCGCCTTGCCGATCAGCTTCTCCGCCTCGGCGAAGCTGATGTTCTCGTCGTGCCCGGCCGCGGCCTTGGTGGCCGGCGTGAAAATCGGCTCGGACAGCTTCTCGGCCTGGCGCAGGCCTTTCGGCAGCTCGATGCCGCAGATCCTGCCGGTCTTCTGGTAGTCCTTCCAGCCCGAGCCGATGATGTAGCCACGCACCACCGCCTCGATCGGCAGGGGCTTGAGCTTCTTCACGACCATCGAGCGACCGCGCACCTGGGGTTTTTCCTCTTCGGTGACGACGGATTCAGGGTCGACGCCGGTGAGCTGGTTCGGCACGATGTGGCGCAAGCGCTCGAACCAGAAGCTCGCCATCTCGTTCAGCACGCGCCCCTTGTCGGGAATCGGATCCGAAAGCACGACGTCGAATGCCGAGAGCCGGTCGCTCGTCACGATCAGCATCTTGTCGCTGCCGACGGCGTAGATATCGCGGACCTTGCCCCGGCCGATGCGCGGCAGGGTTTTTATCCTCGATTCATATAAAAGCATTTATGCTGCCTGCTTCTCGAGCTCGGCCCGCCATTTTCCCTGCGCAGCGAGGCCGTTCATGTGCGCGCGGTGGAAAAACGCCTTTTGCGCCGCGCCGACATTGCCGGCCTGGCCGCGCCAGGTCTTCAGCGCCTGGTTCTGCAGCGCGCGCGAGTACGAGAAGCTCAGCGGCCACGGCAGGCCCTTCATCGCCGCCATGGCATTCAGGTGCGCGGTAGCGGCTTCATCGGACTGGCCGCCGGAGAGGAACACGATGCCCGGCTGCGCCGCCGGGACGGTGCGCTTCAGCACTCGCACGGTGCGCTCGGCGACCTCGTCGACGCCGGCCTGCCGCGGGCAGTCCTTGCCCGACACCACCATGCTCGTCTTGAGGATGAGATGCTCGACCGACACGTTGTACGCGGCCAGGGCTGCATAAGTTGCGCGCAGCGTGGCCTCGTGCACTTCCTCCGAGCGCTCGGCAGTGTGATCGCCGTCGAGCAGTACTTCGGGCTCGATCACCGGCACGATCGAAGCCTCCTGGCAGATCGCCGCGTAGCGCGCCAGGGCATGCGCGTTGGCGTACAGGCAGGCGTGCGTCGGAATGCCTTCGCCGATCGCGATGACCGCACGCCACTTGGCGAAGCGCGCACCCATCTGGAAGTACTCGGCCATGCGCTTGGCGAGGCCGTCGAGGCCGTCGGTCACCTTCTCGCCGGGCGAGAGCGCGAGCTCGACCGTCCCCTTGTCGACCTTGATGCCGGGGATGATGCCTTTCCCCGCCAGGTACTGGGGAAAGGGCGTGCCGTCGGCCGCCTTCTGGCGCGCCGTTTCGTCGAACAGGATCACCCCCGAGACGTATTGCTCGACCCCCGGCGTGCCGAAGAGCAGCCCGCGGTAGGCGCGCCGGTTCTCCTCGGTGCATTCGACGCCCACCGACTTGAAGCGCTTCTCGCAGGTGCCGCTCGACTCGTCGGCGGCGAGGATGCCCTTGCCCTTCGCCACCATCGCGGCGGCGGTCTTGGAAAGAAGTTCCTTGTCCATAGGCAAATAAGGGGGTTGGTTGCGGGGAGCAACAGAGGCAGGATTTTAACTAATTCCTCGCGTACAATGCGCGACCTTTGCGGATTCGGTGCACCATGCCGCGCGCCCTGCGCAACGTCGCCATCATCGCCCACGTCGACCACGGCAAGACCACGCTGGTCGACAAACTGCTGCAGCAGTCGGGCACCTTTGCCGCGCACGAGCACATCCAGGAGCGCGTCATGGACTCGAACGACCTAGAGCGCGAGCGCGGCATCACCATCCTGGCCAAGAACTGCGCCTTCCGCTACCGCGGCACCCACATCAACATCGTCGACACCCCGGGGCACGCGGATTTCGGCGGCGAGGTGGAGCGCGCGCTGTCCATGGTCGACGGCGTGCTGCTGCTCGTCGACGCGGTCGAGGGGCCGATGCCGCAGACGCGCTTCGTGCTGCGCAAGGCGCTCGCCCAGGGGTTGAAGCCGCTCGTCGTGATCAACAAGCTCGACCGCCCCGGCGCCCGGGTCGACTGGGTGGTGAACCAGACCTTCGATCTGTTCGACAAGCTCGGAGCTGCCGAAGAGCAGCTCGACTTCCCGGTGATCTATGCCTCGGCGCTGCAGGGCTGGGCAACGAGGGATGCGAAGCATGTTGGAAAGGATATGTCTCCCCTTTTCGAGGCCATCCTCGAATATGTGCCGGTGCGCGATGAGGACCCCGAAGGCCCGCTGCAGCTGCAGATCTGCTCGCTCGACTACTCCAGCTACGTCGGCAAGATCGGCATCGGACGCATCCACCGCGGACGCGTCAAGCCGCTGCAAAATGTTTCGATTTTTTTTGGGGATTCCGGTCCGCTCAGCGCGCGGGTGAACCAAGTCCTCAAATTCGAGGGCCTGGATCGCGTCCAGGTCGACGAGGCCGAAGCGGGCGACATCGTGCTGATCAACGGCATCGAGGAGGTGAGCATCGGCGCCACGCTGTGCGATCCGGAAAACCCGGAGCCGCTGCCACTCCTGAAGGTCGACGAGCCGACGCTGACCATGAACTTTCTCGTCAACGCCTCGCCGCTCGCCGGGCGCGAGGGCAGGTTCGTCACCAGCCGGCAGCTGCGCGAGCGGCTCGAGCGCGAGACCAAGAGCAACGTCGCGCTGCGGGTGGAGTACCCCGCCGACACCGATACCTTCATCGTCTCGGGGCGGGGGGAGCTGCATCTCACCATCCTGCTCGAGAACATGCGCCGCGAAGGCTACGAGCTCGCGGTGTCCCGGCCGCGCGTCGTGTACAAGGACATCGACGGCGTGCGCTGCGAGCCCTACGAGCTGCTCGCCGTCGACGTCGAAGAGCTGACCCAGGGCGCGGTGATGGAAGAGCTCGGCCGGCGCAAGGGCGCGCTGCTCCACATGGAACCCGATGGCAAGGGCCGCGTGCGCCTCGAATACCGCATCCCGGCGCGCGGGCTGATCGGCTTCCAGGGCGAGTTCATGACCCTCACCCGCGGCACCGGCGTGGTGAGCCACGTCTTCGACGACTACGCGCCCGTGAAGGACGAGATCACGGAGCACCGCAACGGCGTGCTGGTGTCGCAGGACGACGGCGTCGCCGTGGCCTACGCGCTGTGGAAGCTGCAGGAGCGCGGGCGCATGTTCGTGAGCCCGGGCGACCCGGTCTACGAGGGCATGATCGTCGGCATCCACAGCCGCGACAACGACCTGGTGGTCAACCCGATCCGCACCAAGCAGCTCACCAACATCCGCGCCTCGGGCAAGGACGAGGCCATCCTGCTCACCCCGCCGATCGACCTGACGCTCGAGTACGCCGTCGAATTCATCGGCGACGGCGAGCTGGTCGAGATCACGCCGAAATCGATCCGGCTGCGCAAGCGCCACCTGAGGGAGCACGAGCGGCGCCGCGCCGAGCGCGAGGCGGCGTGACCTGCGGCACAGCAGCCGATCCCGGATCGGGCTATCCTAGCCGCCCATATGGGTGGCGCAGCGCTTTTTCGCATAGTCGCCGGGTTGATGAGCCTTGCGCTCGCCGCGTGCGCGAGCGCGCCGGTGGCGCGCGTGGACGCGCGTGGCGCCGCCGCGGCAGATCAGGCGCTGAAGATGGTCGGCAAGCCGTACCGCTACGGTGGCTCGACGCCCGCTAAGGGCTTCGATTGCAGCGGGCTCGTCCAGTACAGCTTCCGGCAAGCCGGCGTGGCCCTGCCGCGCGACACGGAGCAGCAGCGGCGCGCCACGGCCGGCATCCGGGTGTCGAGCCTGCGGCGTGGAGACCTGGTGTTCTTCAACGAAGGGTGGAGGAGGAACTCGCACGTCGGCATCTATCTCGGCAGCGGGAAGTTCGTGCATGCGCCGTCCTCCGGCGGGCACGTGCGCACCGAGTCGCTCGACTCCCCGTACTGGAAGAAGCACCTGTCCGAAGCGCGCCGGGTCTGACTCAGATCAGTTGTCGCGCTGCAAGCAGGCCGCTTTGCAGCGCCCCCGCCACGGTTCCCGCTTCGCCCTGCGTATCGGTCGCTTCGCCGGCGAAATAGAGCGTGTCGCCGAGCGGTGCCTGCAGCGCCTGTCTCGCTCCTTCGCCGCCGACCGTGACGTAGCTGTAAGCCCCGCGCGCATAGGGATCGGCCTGCCAATCGTGAGCGTGGATCGCCACGAGCTCCCCCTGCCTGCCAAAGATCGACCTCAAGCTGTGCAACGCGCACCGTACAACCTCGTCTCGCTTCAAGCCGGCAAGGCGAACGGCCTTCGGGCCGCCTGCCCAGCCGATCAGGAAGGGCACGCGCGTCGGCAAAGGGGTCCAGAAGGTCGGAAATGCCGCCGCCGGCGAATGGAAAAAAGCGACCCCGGGATGCTCCTCCTCCCAGAAGGCGGCCCGAAAGCGCAGGGCGATCTTCACTACCGGTCCGGAGGCGAGCTTCTTCAGCGCGGGCCGCTTTTCCTTCAACGCGGGGATAAAGCGGACTGCGTCCGATTGCAGCACGCCCAGCGGCAGGCTGACGATGGCTTGCGGGGCGCGATGGCGGAACCGCGTACCGAGGCACTCGCCGCGCACTTCGACCGAGCCGCGTTCCCAGCGTATCTCGCGCACCACGCTTTGCAGCCGCACGTCGCTGCCCGCCAGCGAATCGAGCAATGCGCTGTAGCCGCCGAGGGGACGAAACTGCGCTCCCAGCTGCGGGCTGGCGCACCATTCCTCGACGATCGCGCGCGCGCTCGCCCGCGCGGGGTCGGCCGCATCGAAGCCCTCGACCATCATGCGGGCGAAGCTGCGCGTGCGTCGGGATAGCCCCCGCTTGCGCGCCAGGAAAGTCGCGAACGACCAATCCTTTACTTTCAACACCGCGGTGTTCCGCATGGCTTTCCGCGCCTCGGCAAACGCGTCGATGGCGCGAAGGCGCCCGTCGGTCACGAAGCGCTGCGTGCGCGCCGAATCCAGCGCCGCGCTGCCGGCCCTTTGCAGCAGGGCAAGCGTGACCGGGGGGCGGCCGTGGATGAACTCGGCGCCGAGCTCGACGGGAGCGCTCAGGCCCGGGAAGCGGCAGGTCCAGCAGCGGCCGCCGATGCGGCTGCGGGCTTCGACCACCAGCACCGAGCGGCCGGCGTGCGCGAGCTCGTCGGCCGCAGCGAGTCCCGCGGCGCCGGCGCCAATGACGATTACGTCAGGTACGATAATCCTTAAGGATTGGGTATTGTAATTCGGCGATAATTCTGCCCCTCTTTTAGCATGATAAAAATCGACAGGCTGGCGAAGGCCTTCGGCCCGAGGCGGGCGGTAGACGACATTTCGTTCACCGTCGAGCGCGGCGAAGTGCTCGGCTTCCTCGGCCCGAACGGCGCGGGAAAGTCGACCACCATGCGCATGATCACGGGATTCATGCCGCCCACCGCCGGCAGGGTCACGGTCGGCGGCTACGACGTCGTCGAATCGCCGCTCGAGGCGAAGCGCCTGATCGGCTACCTGCCCGAGAACGCCGCCGCCTATCCCGACATGACGGTGAAGGGCTTTCTCGATTTCGCCGCCGAGCTGCGCCGGCTCGGAGGCGAGGCGCGCAGGAAAGCCGTGCAGCGCGTGGTAGAGCTGTGCTTTCTCGACTCGGTGCTCCACCAGTCGATCGACACGCTGTCGAAGGGCTATCGCCACCGCACCTGCCTCGCGCAGGCGCTGATCCACGATCCCGACGTCCTCATCATGGACGAGCCGACCGACGGCCTCGACCCGAACCAGAAGCACGAGGTGAGAAACCTGATCCGCAAGCTCGGCAAAAACAAGGCGATCGTGTTCTCGACGCATATCCTGGAGGAGGTCGACGCCGCATGCACGCGCGCGATCATCATCGACCGCGGCAGGATCGTCGCCAACGGCACGCCCGATGAGCTGCGCGCCATGTCCGAGCTGGCCGGCGCCGTGACGCTGTCGGCGCGCGGCGCTACCGGGGAAAAGCTCGCCGCGTTGGGAAGAGTGGAGCCCCTGGATGGAGCGTTCCGCATCTACCCGCGCGACAAGGCGCGCGCGGCGGAGCTCGCGCAGGGCATCGTCGAGCTGGTCAACCGGGAGGGCTGGAAGGTGGAGGGGATGTACAGCGAGGCGGGGCAGCTCGACGAGGTGTTCCGCCGCATCACCCTGCCCGACACGGTGAAGCGATGAAGCCGATCCTCACCATCGCCAGGCGCGAGCTCACCAGCTATTTCACCTCGCCGGTGGCCTACGTGTTCCTGGTGATCTTCCTGCTGCTCACCGGCTTTTTCACTTTCACCGCCGGCAATTTCTTTGAACGGGGAGAAGCCAGCCTGGCCGCGTTCTTCGGCTGGCACCCGTGGCTGTACCTGGTTCTCGTGCCCGCGGTCGGCATGCGGGTGTGGGCCGAGGAGCGCCGCTCCGGCACGCTCGAGCTGCTGCTGACCATGCCGATCACGCCCTGGCAGGCGATCGTCGCCAAGTTCCTCGCTTCGTGGGCGTTCCTGGCGGTCGCCCTGGCGCTCACCTTCCCTGCGGTCATTACCGCGAACATCCTCGGCGACCCGGACAACGGCCAGATCGTCGCAGGCTATCTCGGCAGCCTGCTCCTCGCCGGCGCCTATCTTGCCATCGCCTGCATGACCTCCGCGATGACGCGCAACCAGGTGGTCGCCTTCATCCTGTCGGTGGTCCTGTGCCTGTTCCTGATCCTCGCCGGCTTCAACCCGGTCACCGACCTGCTCGCGCGCTGGGCGAGCCCGGCGCTGGTCGACACGGTCGCGGCGTTCTCGGTGGTGACGCATTTCGACGGCTTCCAGCGCGGCGTCATCGACCTGCGCGACCTGGTTTTCTTCCTGTCGGTGATCGGCTTTGCGCTGTTCGCGACCGGCATCATCATTCGAGGACATCGCGCCGGATGAAGAAATACGAGCACCTGATCTATTCCGCGGTGGGCCTGGTGGCGCTGCTGCTCCTGCTGGTGGCATTCAACTACCTCGTGTCCACCGCCTCGGTGCGCGTCGACCTCACGGATGGCAAGCTCTACACGCTCTCCGAGGGCACGCGCAAGATCCTCAAGCACCTGTCCTCCCCGGTGAAGGTGAAGCTCTATATCTCCCAGGGCGAGGCGGTGCCCGTGCCGCTGCGCAGCTTCGCGCAGCGCGTCGAGGACCTGGTGCGCGAGTTCGAGCGTGCTTCCAACAGCAACCTGAAGATTGAAAGGTATAACCCGAGGCCCGACTCCGAGGAGGAGGACGCCGCGCAGCTCGACGGCATCGAGCCGCAGCAGCTGGCGAGCGGCGAGTCGTTCTACCTCGGCGCGGCGATCAGCCAGCTCGACCGCAAGCAGACGCTCGCGGCGATCTCGCCGCAGCGCGAGCGCCTGCTCGAGTACGACCTGGTGCGCGCCATTGCGCGCGTCGGCTCGGCCGGGCGGCCGAAGCTCGGCCTGATGTCCGGGCTGCCGGTGCTCGGCGAGAAATTCAATCCCTTCACGCGGCAGAGCTCCGAGCCGTGGGTGCTGGCGAACGAGCTGAAGCGCGAGTTCGACGTGAAGGAAGTGCCGATGAGCGCGAAGGAGATCGACAAGGACCTCAACGTGCTGCTGCTGATCCACCCGCGCGACGCGCAGCCGGAGACCGAGTACGCGCTCGACCAGTTCGTGCTGCGCGGCGGCAAGCTGATCGCGTTCGTCGATCCGTATGCCTATTTCGACCAGGCGCCGACCATGCCGGGCATCCCGCCGCAGCCGAGCAGCTCGACGCTGCCGACCCTCTTCAAGGCCTGGGGGCTGGAGATGGACCCGGGCAAGATCATCGCCGACGTCGTGTTCGGCTCGGGCAGCGGGCAGCGCTATACGCCGACGGTGCTTTCGCTCAACCGCACCGCGTTCAGCCGCGACGACGTGGTCACCGGATCGATCGAGACCCTGCTCTATGCGTTTGGGGGGGCTTTTCAAACAAAATTAATCGATGGAATTCGAATTACGGAGTTGGTGAAAAGCTCGCCCAACTCGATGCTGGTCGATGGCGCCAACGCCACCAAGTCGGGCGACGAGGCGACGCGGAACTTCAAGCCCTCCGGACAGGCGCTGCCGCTGGCGCTGCGCTTGAGCGGCAAGTTCAAGACTGCTTTCCCGGATGGCCTGCGGGTCGACAACAAACCCCTTCCCGGGACGCCGCAGCTGCGCGAGTCCAGCGCCGAAAACAGCGTCACCCTGGTTGCCGACGTCGACATGCTGGCCGACGGCGCGGCGGTCGATATCCAGGAGGTGTTCGGCCGGCGCATCGTCGTGCCCTCGAACGGCAACCTCGCGTTTGCCCTGGGCATGGTCGAGCAGTTCGCCGCCGGCGACGAGCTGATCTCGCTGCGCAGCCGCGCCACGGCGTTCCGGCCGCTCACCGTGGTGCGCGAGCTCGAGGCCGAGGCGCAGAAGCAGTACTTCGGCAAGATCCAGTCGCTCGAGGACGAGCTGCAGAAGACCACCGCCAAGCTGCAGGATCTGCAGAAGACGCAAGGCGGCCCCGCGGGCAAATCCGCGCAGATCCTCAGCCCCGAGCAGCAGGCCGAGCTCGAGCGCTTCCGCAAGACGGTGGCCGAGACGCGGCTCGCGCTGAAGGAAGTGCGCAAGAACCTGCGCCAGGACGCCGAAAGCCTGGTGTTCTGGACCAAGGTGGCCAACATCGCGCTGATGCCTCTCTTGGTGGCGGCGGCCGGCCTGCTGATCGCGGCTCTGAGAAGAAGAAAGGCATGAACGCCCGCGTCGCGGCCGTCCTGGTGGTGCTGCTGGCGGTCGTCGGCGGCGGTGCGCTGCTCTATTACCAGCAAGAGCGCTCTCGTTCGCCGGCGAACGCCGGCACGCTCGGCCAGCCGCTGCTGAAGGACCTGAAGGTCTCCGAGGTCGCCTCGATCCGCATCGTCGAGCCGAAGGCGACGCTCACGCTGCAGCGCAAGGAGGAGGGCTGGGTGATCGCCGAGCGCGACGGTTTTCCGGCGGACCTCGGCAAGGTGCGCGGGTTCGTGCTTCAGGCGCTCGGCCTGAAGGTCGGGCAAAGCGAGCCGATCGGCGATCCGGACCGCGCACGCCTCAACCTGGACCAGTCCGGCACGCAGGTCGAGCTCGACGCCGCGGACGGCAAGGCGCTGGCCAAGCTGGTGGTCGGCAGGAAGTACTTCAGGCGCGAGGTCGAAAACCCGGAGAAGGCGAGCGCCGACGGCCGCTTCGTGATGCTGCCCGCCGATCCGAAGACAGTGCTCATCGTCTCCGACCCTCTCGGGCAGGCGAGCGCCAGGAGCGCCGACTGGCTCGATCGCCGCTCCTTCAAGGTCGAAAAGCTCAGGAGCCTCGAGCTGCGCTACCCCGACGGCAGCCGCTGGCGCATCGAGCGCCCTGCCGACAACGCCGGGTGGAAGCTGGCCGGCGCCGGGCCCGGAGAGAAGCTCGACATCGCGCGCGCCAACTCGGCCTCCTACTCGCTCGGCCTGCTCGAGCTCGCCGATGTCGCCCCCCAGGATGCGAAGGACACCGGCCTCGAGCACCCGACCCTGATCAACGCCACCACGCTCGACGGCGTTGCGTACTCGATCAAGGTCGGCAAGCTGGAGGGGGAGAACTATTACGTGCGTTTCCCGTCCTCGCCGTACACCGTGCTGGTTCCCAAGTCCAAGCTCGAGGACACGCTGAAGAAACGCGGCGACCTGCTGGAGAAAAAAGCAGGCAGCAAATGACTTTCGAGCCGCACGTTCCTGAAATCTCGGCGGTGATCCAGCTCGTCGTTGCGCCGGTATTCCTGCTGACCGCGGTCGGGACGATCATTGCCGCGCTCAACATCCGCCTGGGCCGCGCCGTCGACCGGCGCCGCGACCTCGAAGGCATGCTCTCGCACATGAGCGCAGCCGAACTGCCTTCGGCGCGTGAAGAGCTGCAGACCATCGCACGCCGCATGCGCGACGTCTATTTCTCCATCCTGTTCGCGGTGATCTCGGCGCTTTTCGTCTGCCTGCTGATCTCCACCGCGTTCCTGGGCGCCATCGTCAGGACCGACCTTTCCTACACCATCGGCGGCCTGTTCGTGTCCGCGATGCTGGCCCTGGTCATCTGCCTGCTCTTGTTTTTACGCGAGATTTTTCTCGCCGTGTCGACGCCCCGCTACATCCCCCGCTAACGGGCCTCTTCCCCAGCCCGGCGCGATGCTGCTATAAACGGCGCGAGGAGGCAGGCTCGTGTCAAATTCAATCGAACGAATCAGGACCATTGCGCTCGTCGGCCAGTCCGGAGCGGGGAAGACCACGCTGGCCGAGGCGCTGCTCGCAAAAGCGGGGGCGATCCCCGCGGCCGGCAGCGTCGAGCGCGGCACCACTGTGTGCGATTACACCCCGCTCGAGAAGCAGCTGCAGCACTCCCTGAAGCTCGCCGTCGCGAGCTTCGACGCCAAGACCAACGGCGAAGCCACCCGCATCCACCTGCTCGACACCCCCGGCTACCCCGATTTTCTCGGCCAGTCGCTGCCGGCCCTTGCGGCGGTGGAAACCGCCGCCGTCGTCATCAACGCGCAGAACGGCATCGAGATGATGACCGGACGCTTCATGCAGTGGGCGGCGAAGCGCGGCCTGGACCGGCTGCTCATCGTCAACAAGATCGACGCCGACAACGTCGACCTGGAGGACCTGCTCGAGCGCATCCAGCAGACGTTCGGCAAGGAATGCCTGCCGCTCAACCTGCCCGCCGCCGATCGCAGGAAGGTCTCAGACTGCTTCTTCGCTCCTTCGGGCGAAGCCGACTTCTCGTCCGTTGACGAGGCGCACCGCAAGCTGGTCGACCAGGTGGTCGAGGTCGACGAGAAGCTGATGGAGGCCTACCTCGAGAAGGGCGAGGTGACGCCCGAGGAGCTGCACGCGCCGCTCGAGCGGGCGCTGCGCGAAGGGCATCTCATCCCGGTGGTGTTCGCCTCGGCGAAGACCGGGGCGGGCATCGCCGAGCTGATGAACATCATCGTGCAGCTGCTTCCCAACCCGCTGGAGGGAAACCCGCCGGTCTATGTGAAGACGGCGGCGGATGGGAAAACGAGCGAGCTCGGGGCCGAGCCCGATCCGAAGCAGCACGCCCTCGCCCACGTCTTCAAGATCGAGATCGACCCCTACATAGGGCGCCTCGCGGTGTTCCGCGTGCATCAGGGACGCCTGACCCCGGGCGGCCAGCTCTATATCGGCGAAGGACGCAAGCCGATCAAGGCCGGGCACCTGTTCCTGCTGCGCGGAAAGACACAGCTCGAGGTGAACGAGGCGCTGCCGGGCGACATCTGCGCCATCGCCAAGATCGACGAGATCCAGTTCGACCACGTGCTGCACGACTCCGCCGAGGACGCGCAGGTGCACGCGCGGCCGCTCGAGCTGCCGACCTCGGTGTTCGGGCTCGCGGTGCTGCCGAAGAAGCGCGGCGACGAGCAGAAGGTCTCCGACGTGTTGCACAAGATCATTGCAGAAGATCCATGCTTTCGCATCGAGCACAACGCCCAGGCGAACGAGACGGTAATGCGCGGGCTCGGCGAGATGCACCTCAGGACCGTGCTCGAGAAGATGTCGTCGCAGTACAAGCTCGAGCTCGACACCCGCCCGCCGTCGATCCCGTACCGCGAGACGATCGCGGCGAGGGCGGAGGGCCACAGCCGCCACAAGAAGCA
>VBBY01000087.1 GCA_005881595.1 Betaproteobacteria bacterium
GCTCGAGCGCCTGCAGGCGGCGCGCAACGCGCTGCAGCTTTCGAACGAGCGCTACGAGGCGGGCTACTCGCCGTACCTCGAAGTGCTGGATGCGCAGCGCACCGCCAACGAGGCCGAGCTCGCCTTCGTGCGCAATCGCCAGGCGCGGCTCGCCTTCAGCGTCGACCTGATGAAAGCCCTGGGAGGCGGCTGGCGCGCGCAGTAGCAGTTAGGGTTCGACTAAAATGACCGCTTGGAAGCTGGTGCCGAGGAAGGGACTCGAACCCCCACAGTGTTGCCACCGCTAGGACCTGAACCTAGTGCGTCTACCAATTCCGCCACCTCGGCGCGGGCCGGATTTTAGAGTCTGCACCCGACAGTGTCAAAGAAAAAGCCCGTGAAAACCGCGCTTCGTCGGCGCTCTCGCGCCGAGCGCAGCGTGCCTCGCGATCGCTACCGGAGCGAAATTCTCGATGCCCTGAACAGCGCCGGCGCGCCGCTCACCGCGCAGGAGCTCGCTGCGCGCCTCGACGTCAAGGGGGGCGAGCGCAGGGCTCTCGACGCCGCGCTCACTGCACTAGAGCGAGCTGGCGAAGTGGTGCAGAATCGCGCCGGCGCCCTGCTGGTCGCGAAGCGCATCGCCCTGCTCGCCGGCCGCGTCGAGGGCCATCCAGACGGCCACGGCTTTCTCGAGCCTGATGACGGCGGCCCGCGCGTGTTCCTGCCGCCCGCGGAGATGCGCGAAGTCATTCACGGCGACCGCGCCGCGGTTCGTGTGAGCGGCCGCGACTCGCGCGGGCGAGCGCAGGGCACGATCGTCGAAGTGCTCGAGCGCGGCAATCGCCGCATCGTCGGCCGGCTCCATGCCGGGCACGGCGTGCTGTTCCTCGTGCCCGAGGACCGTCGCATCGCGCGCGACATCGTCGTGCCGCCGGCCGAGGTCGGCCGCGCCAAGGCCGGCCAGGTGGTGACCGTCGACCTGATCGCGCAGCCCAGCCGCCACGCGCAGCCGATCGGCCGCGTGGCCGAGGTGCTGGGGCATTACGCCGATCCCGGGATGGAGATCGAGATCGCGGTGCGCAAGTTCGAGCTGCCGCACCAGTTTTCGAAGCGGGCGCTGGCCGCGGCGCACGCTCTTGCGGATGAGGTTCGTTCCGAGGACCTTCATGGGAGGAAGGATCTGCGTGAACTGCACTTCGTCACCATCGACGGCGAGACGGCGAGGGACTTCGACGACGCGGTGTTCTGCCGGCGCGAAGGCAAGGGGTTTCGCCTGTGGGTGGCGATCGCCGACGTGAGCCATTACGTGCGCCACGGCGATGCGCTGGACGTGGAGGCGCGCGAGCGCGGCACCTCGGTGTACTTCCCGCGTCGCGTGATCCCGATGCTGCCGGAGAAGCTCTCCAACGGCCTGTGCTCGCTCAATCCGCAGGCCGATCGCCTGGCGATGGCCTGCGAAATGGAGATCACGCCGGGCGGCGAGGTCTCCGGCTACAAGTTCTACCCGGCGCTGATCCGCTCGCACGCGCGGCTGACCTACACCGAGGCTTGGGAGAGGCTTTCAAACAAAACGGCGAAAGAACATCTGGTTGTTCTCTACGAGGTCTTCAAGCTGCTGCTCGGGCAGCGCGAGCGCCGCGGCGCGATCGACTTCGAAACCGTCGAGACGCGCATGCTGTTCGACGCTCGCGGCAAGATCGAGAAAATCGTCCCGGAGCCGCGCAACGATGCCCATCGCCTGATCGAGGAATGCATGCTGGCGGCCAACGTCTGCGCCGGCAATTTCGTCGCCGAGCACGCTCATCCGGTGCTGTACCGCGTGCACGACGTGCCCTCGGCCGAGAAGGTGAGCGCGCTGCGCGCGTTCCTCGCCGAGATCGGCCTGCAGCTGCCCGGCGGCGAGATCCCGCGCCCCGCCGACTACGCGCAGCTCCTTCAGCGCATCCGCAAGCGGCCTGACTTCGCCCTGCTGCAGACGATCCTCCTGCGCTCGCTCAAGCAGGCGGTCTACAGCCCCAACAACGCCGGCCACTTCGGCCTCGCCTTCGATGCCTACGTGCACTTCACCTCGCCCATCCGGCGCTATCCCGACTTGCTCGTGCACCGGGCCATCAAGGCGATCCTTGCGCGAAAACGGTATGACGGCGGCTCCTCCGGCGTCGATTGGGAAGCGCTCGGCAGGCATTGCTCGGAGACCGAGCGACGCGCCGACGACGCCAGCCGCGACGTCGAGAACTGGCTCAAGTGCTACTACATGCGCGACCACGTCGGCGGCACGTTCTCGGGCACCATCACCGGGGTGGTCCCCTTCGGCCTGTTCGTGACCCTCGACGATTACTTCGTCGACGGCCTGGTGCACATTTCGGAGCTTGGCCGCGACTACTTCCAGTACGACGACGCGCGCCACATGCTGCTCGGCGATCGCACCGGCATGCGCTACCGGCTTGCCGACCGCATGACGGTGAAGCTGGTGCGCGTCGACATCGAGCAACGCAAGATGGACCTCGTGCCGGCATGAAGCGCGAACGCGAGCCGCGCGTGGTTTTCGGCTTTCATGCCGTTCTCGCCCGCCTGCGGGCCGACCCGGCATCGGTAGTGGAGATTTTCCTGGATGAAACGCGCAACGACGCGCGCGGCAAGGACCTGGTCGCCGCGGCGCAGCGCTCCAATGTTCGCCTGATGCGGGTGCCGACCAGGCGCCTCGACGGCTTCTACGGCGGCGGGCGCCACCAGGGGGTAGTCGCCCGGGTGGAGGTGAAGCGGGTGAGCGACACTCTGGATGACCTATTGGAGGGCATTGAAAGACCCTTGCTCCTCGTGCTCGATGGCGTGACCGACCCGCACAACCTCGGCGCCTGCCTGCGCGTCGCGAACGCCGCCGGCGCCCACGCCGTGATCGCGCCGAAGGACCGCGCCGCGGGAATTACCCCGGCGGTCTCCAAGGTGGCAAGCGGCGCGGCTGAGGCCACGCCCTACGTCATGGTCACGAACCTCGCGCGCACCCTCGCGGAGCTGAAAGAGAGAAACATCTGGATCGTCGGCGCCGACGAGCGCGCCGAGAAAACACTCTACGAGTGCGACATTCCCGAAGCGGTCGCCTGGGTGCTGGGCGCCGAAGGCGAAGGAATGCGCCGGCTGACGCGGGAGAGCTGCGATCTCCTGGTGCGCATCCCGATGCGCGGCGAGGTGGAAAGTCTCAACGTCTCCGTGAGCGCAGGAATCTGCCTGTTCGAGTCCGTCCGCGGCCGGAAGTAGGTCGTTCCATGGCCGCCAGCACCCTGCCCGCCGGGCTCGTGTTCAGACTGGCGCTCGCCGTCATCCTGGACACAGCCGTGCATATCGTGTGGAAGCTGGCCGTATTGCAGCTGCCCAATCCCGGCGCGCTGCCCGCGGCGCTCGAGGCCGCATCGCGTGAGCCCCTGTTCTTGCTCGTCGCAGCGCTTTTCGTATGGCAGCTGGTCAACTGGCTGCAGGTTCTCGAAGGCTGCGACCTCAGCTATTCGCAGCCGATCACCGCCTTGAGCCTGATCCTGGTCCTGGTCCTGTCCGCGCTCTATCTCGGCGAGAGCGTCGACACGCTTAAGGTGCTCGGCATCGGATTCGTGTTCGCCGGGGTCTGGTTCATCAGCCGCACCGACCACGACAGCAGCGCCCGTAGCGCGGTCCGGCAATGACCGCGACCACGATCGGGGTACTGCTGGTCATCCTGTGCGGCATCATCGAGGGCATCGCGCAGGTGTTCTTCAAGCGCTCGGCGTTGGCGCCGGATGGCAAGCAGCTGTGGATCGGCGCCGGAGTCGCGCTTTTCATCCTCCAGGCATTGATTTATACGGGCGCTCTGCAGTTCGTCGAGGTCAGCACCGCGTTCCCGATCGGCAGCATCGCCTTCGTCGTCGCCGCGATCCTTTCCGAGCGCTTCCTGAAGGAGCGGGTAACGGGTACGCGGTGGACCGGCATCGTGCTGATCATCGTCGGCGTGGCTCTGCTGGCCGCCCACGCGTGAGCGCGCCGGGCTTCTCGGTTCGCTTCGTCCAATCCGAGTCGCAGATCGACCCGGCGCTGTGGGATGCATGCTTTGCCCCGCCGCTCGAGGGGCGCTGGTGGTACTCGACGCTCGAGCAGTGCGGGCTGGAGGATCAATTCTCGTTCCTGTACGGCGTGCTGCATCGCGACGGCATTCCGGTCGGCATCGCCCCGGCGTTTGTCATGGACTTTCCTGTCGCTGTGGTGGCTCCGCCCGCGCTGCAACGCGGTATCGAGGGTCTCGGCCGGATGTTCCCGCGGCTGTTTTTTCCGCGCAGCCTTTTCGTAGGATCACCCTGTGCCGATGAAGGCACCGTAGGGATGCTGCGAGGCGTCGACTCGAGAAGCGCCCTGCTCGCGCTGCAGCAGGCGCTCGAAACGCAGGCGCGCGTGCTGGGGGCTGCATTGCTGGTCTGGAAGGATTTCCCTGCGCCGCAGGCCGCAGATCTCGAATGGCTCGCCAAGCAACGGCGGCTGTTCCGGGTGGCCAGCTTTCCTGGCACTATCGTCGAGCTCCCGGTGCGCAGCAAGGACGCCTACTTTGCCGCGCTGAAGGGCAGCCGGCGGCATGCCCTCAGGAAGAAGCTCAGGCGCAGCGCGGCAAGGGTCGATATTCGAGTCGAGATCGTTCAGGGGCCGGACGGCCGCACGCTCGATGCCTTGTTCGGCCTGTTCTGGCAGACCTACCAGAAGGCGACGACCCGGTTCGAAAAACTCAACCGGAAATTCTTCGAGATCGTCGCCACGCGGCCCGAGTCGCATTTCATCTTGCTGAGAGAACGCTCTTCGGATGAAATGGTCGCGTTCATGCTCTGCTTCGACCTGGGATCGAGGGTCATCAACAAATTCATCGGCATCGATTACCGCCGCCCGCGGGATTGGCTGCTGTATTTCCGGCTCTGGGATGCGGCGCTGGACTGGGCGCTGTCGCGCGGCGCCGATGCGATCCAGAGCGGCCAGACCGGATACGCGCCGAAAATCGAGACCGGGCACCGGCTGGTGCCCCTCACCAACTATTGCGCCCACCGCAATCGGCTGGTCCACGCGATCGGCCGCGCCTTCGCCCGGCACATCACCTGGTCTACGCTGGATGACGACCTGGCCAGGTTCCTCAAGGCGCATCCGGACTTTGAATTGTCGCGCCCTTTCAAGTAGAATTCGCGCCCTTTCCTTGCCGCACCGCTGCGCATGGCGGGTGGCTTACCCATAAGGAGATCCAGCGCATGCGGCATTACGAGATCGTTTTCATCGTCCATCCCGACCAGAGCGAGCAGGTGCCCGCCATGGTCGAGCGCTACAAGGGCGTCATCGCCGGGCGCAACGGCACGGTTCACCGGCTGGAGGACTGGGGCCGGCGCCAGCTCACCTACCCGATCCAGAAGGTCCACAAAGCACACTACGTGCTGATGAACATCGAGTGCGAGAACGAGACGCTGGCCGAGCTCGAGCACTCGTTCAAGTTCAGCGACGCCGTGCTGCGCCACCTGATCGTGAAGATGCCCAAGGCGGTGACTTCTCCGTCGCCGATGATGAAGGAGGAGAAGTCGAAATCGCTGATGGAACGCGGCGCCGAGGGCCGGCCGGCGGACATCCCGGCCTGAACCGGGTCGAGCTCCGCGGCAAGCTGATCGAGCTAGGCGCCTTGCGCTACACCCCGGCGGGCGTTCCCGCAGTCGAATTCAGCCTGCGGCATGAATCGGAACGCGACGAGGCGGGCGCAAAGCGCAGGATCAATGCCGAAATCGCCGGGATCGCGTTTGAAGCCCAGGCCCGGCTGCTGGCAAAGGCGAGCCTGAATACCGAGATCGAGCTGCATGGCTTTCTCGCCGCGAAGAGCAGGCGATCGAAAAAACTGGTGCTGCACGTGACCAACGTCGAGTTCATCGAAGGAGATTGAGGATGCCGCCGCCGCGCAGAGGTAAAGGCAAGGGCAAAGGCAAGTTCGCCAAGGACAAGAAGGACAAAGGGCAGCGGGCGCTGTTCCGCCGCCGCAAGTTCTGCCGCTTCACGGCCGAGAAGGTGGAGTGGATCGACTACAAGGACGTCGAGGTGCTGAAGGACTTCATCAACGAGACCGGCAAGATCATTCCGGCGCGCATCACCGGCACCGCGGCCGGCTACCAGCGGCAGCTGTCCGAGGCGATCAAGCGCGCACGCTTCCTCGCGCTGCTGCCGTACACCGACCTGCATTGAGGAGAGCGGCGTGCAAGTGATCCTCATGGAAAAGGTCGCCAACCTCGGCAATCTCGGCGATGTGGTGAAGGTCAAGGACGGCTACGCGCGCAACTACCTGATTCCGCACGGCAAGGCGAAGCGCGCGACGCAGGAGAACCTGAAGGCCTTCGAGTCGCGGCGCGCCGAGCTGGAGAAGGCGCAGGCCGAGCAGCTCGCCAAGGCGCAGGAGCGCGGCACGAAGCTCGACGGCTTCAAGCTGCAGATCGCGCAGAAGGCGGGCGTCGACGGACGCCTGTTCGGCTCGGTGACCAATTACGATATCGT
>VBBY01000088.1 GCA_005881595.1 Betaproteobacteria bacterium
CAAGTACACGCTGATCGCGGTCCTCGCCGGCATCTACATCCTGCTTGGCACCGCGCTCGACGGCATCTCGATGATCGTGCTGACCACCTCGATCGTCATCCCGATGGTCGAGAAGGCGGGCTTCGACCTGGTGTGGTTCGGCATCTTCATCGTGCTGCTGGTGGAGATCGCCGAGCTGACGCCGCCGCTCGGCTTCAACATTTTCGTGCTGCAGACGATGACCGGCCGCGACAGCAACTACGTCGCGCTCGCTTCCCTGCCCTTCTTCTTCATGATGGTGCTGTGCATCGCGCTGATCACCGTGTTCCCCGGGCTGGCGACCTGGCTGCCCGACGCTCTGATCGGCGTCACCAGGAAGTGACGCTACGCGCCCGGGCGCTGTGCTTACAATGACACCGTGTCCGCCCCGATCTATCTTTGCGCCGATATCCGCCGCATCGAGCAGGCCGCAGCCGAAGTGATACCGGCGCTGATGGAGCGCGCCGGCCTCGCCGCCGCCGACGCCGCGGCCCGCCTTGCTCCGGACACGAGCAAGGACATCCTGGTCCTCGCCGGGCCCGGCAACAACGGCGGCGACGCGAAAATCTGCGCCGAGCGCCTGCGCGAGCGGTTTTTCCGCGTCACCGTGGCCCAGGCGGCGGATCCTGCAACGCTGCCGGGCGACAAACGCTGGGCGCTGATCATCGACGGCCTGTTCGGCATCGGCCTGACAAAGCCGATCACGGGCGAATTTGCCAGGCTGGTCGACTATGCGAACCAGCAGAGCTGCCCGATCCTCGCCCTCGATGTGCCGAGCGGCATCGATGCGGATACGGGCCGCGTGCTCGGCCACGCGGTGCGCGCCACTCACACCCTCAGCTTCATTGCGCTCAAGCCGGGGCTGCTCACGCTCGATGGGCCCGATCACTGCGGCGAGATTCGCGTCGCGGAGCTCGGGCTGGATGCCGGGCGCCTGGTGCGGCCTTCGGCCTGGCTGGCCAGCCCGGAGCTGTTCCGCCGCGTGCTCAGGCCGCGGCCGCGCAACTTCCATAAGGGCATGGCCGGCTCGCTGGCGATCCTCGGCGGCGCCACGGGCATGACCGGCGCGGCGCTGCTCGCTGGAAGCGCGGCCCTGAAGCTCGGCGCCGGCCGGGTCTACGTCGGGCTGCTCGATCAGCAGGCGCCCGGCGTCGACACCGACGCGCTGGAGCTCATGCTGCGCCACCCGGACGATGCGCTCGGCCAGGAGCTCGACGCGCTCGTCGCCGGGCCCGGCATCGGCGAGAGCGAGCGCGCCGAAACCCTGGTCGGCGCCGCGCTTGCCAGCGACATCCCGTGCGTGCTCGATGCCGACGCGCTGAACCTGATGGCGGACAACGCCGATTTGCGCAACGCCTGCGCGCGGCGGCAAGCCGACACGCTGCTGACGCCGCACCCCGCCGAGGCGGCGCGGCTGCTCGATACGAAAACCGCAGACGTCCAGTCGGACCGCGTCGCCGCGGCGCGCCGCCTCTCGGAGGAATTCAAGGCTCACGTCGTGCTGAAGGGCAACGGCAGCGTGATGGTGGCGCGCGACGGTCACTGGTTCATCAACGCGACGGGCAATCCCGGCATGGCGAGCGCCGGGATGGGCGACGTCCTCGCGGGCCTGCTCGGCTCGCTGCTTGCGCAGCGCTATACCGGCGAGTCGGCGCTGGTGCTCGGCGTGCACCTGCACGGCGCCGCCGCCGATGAGCTCGCGCGCAGCGGCAGCGGGCCCGTCGGCCTCACGGCGAGCGAGCTGATCGATCCGGCGCGCAAGCTCTGGAACGCCTGGCTCAGAACCGGATGCTGGCCTTGATGCTGTAGGCGGTGACGTCGCCGGTCTTGTCGGCCTCGAGGTTGACGTTCATCACGAGGAACTTGGTGCCGACGCCGACGAAGCCCTTGTTGAGCGCGAACTTCTCGCCCTGCAAGAACGCGATGCCCCTGGGATCGCTGTTGACCCAGACCCTGCCGATTCCCGCGTACGGCGTGACGAAACCGAAGCCTTTGGAGATCGACAGATCGAGTCCGCGCGTGTCGAGCGCCAGCTGGTCGACGCCGCTCAGCTTGGTGAGGCTGCCGCGCACGCCGATCGCCGGGGCGACCGCGTCGCCCTCGATGATGGCATAGCGCAGCTCGCCGCCGTAGTACCGGATATTGCTGCTGGGGACCGATGCATACATGACGCCGACGTCGAAACCCGCGGGCAGGCCCTTGTGCGCGCGCAGCGTCGGAATCGGCAGCGTGCCGGGCACGCTGTCCGAGCTCGCCCGCTCGAGCACGCTGGTGTTGTGCAGCCGCGCGCCGGTCAGCGCGAAGCCGACATCGAAGCCGGTGATCCCGAGCGGCGCAGTCGGGGTCTGCGGGTGGTAGCTGAGCGCGCCGCCGAGATCCTCGGAGAGCAGGCGGAACTCCTGCTGCGCGAGGTTCTGGAGGCGGTCGATGGTCTGCGCCCAGGCGGGCGCGGCGCCGAGCAGTCCTGCGAGAAGCGCGACTTGGCAGAGCTTCATTGTGTCCTCCGTTCCAGAAATTCGAGCACCGCGACCTCGTCGCGCCGCAACGCGGCGCCGGGATGCGTGCGGCGCGTGCCGCCACCTGCCGGCGGCGGCATCGGCACCGTCTCGCCCATCATATAAGCGTCCAGCAGGACCGGATGTATGTAATATTTCCTGCACACCGCGCGCGTGTTGCCGAGGCGCGCCGCCACGGCGTCGATCGCCTGGACGATGTTGCGGTCGGCTTCGCGTCGGCTGGCGGCGACACCCATGCGCCGCAATTCGACCGCGGCAAGCATGGTGCCCCCCCAGGTGCGGAAGTCCTTGGCGCTGACGTCGCGCCCGGTGAGCGCGCGCAGATAGGCATTGACGTCGTCGGAGGTGATCGACTGGCGCTTGCCGGCGGCGTCGAGGTACTGGAACAGCTCCTCGCCGGGCAGGTCGCGGCAGCGCTGGATGATGTGCGCAAGGCGCGGCTCGGAGAGCGCGACGATGTGCTCGACGCCGCTCTTGCCGCGGAAGCTGAAGCGCAGCGTAGCGCCGTCGACCTGCACGTGGCGGCGGCGCAGCGTGGTCAGGCCGTACGAGCGGTTCGAGCGCACGTATTCGTCGTTGCCGACGCGGATCAGCGTCTTGTCGAGGAGCGTGACGACCGTGGCAAGGAGCTGCCGCCGGCTCAGCGGCGCCGCGCCCAGGTCGTGCTCGAGGCGCTCGCGCAGAGTGGGCAGCACTTCGCTGAACTCCAGCATGCGGCGGAATTTCGACTGGTCGCGCGCGTCGCGGTAGGAAGGGTGATAGCGGTACTGCTTTCGCCCGCGCGCGTCGCGCGCCGTGGCCTGGATGTGGCCGCTGGGATCCGGGCAGATCCAGACGTCGGTCCACCCCGGCGGGAGCGCCAGCGCGTTCAGCCGTTTTCGAACCTGGCGATCGGTGATCCTGCTGCCGTCGGGCGCGTAGTAAGCCCAGCCGCCGCCGACGCGCCGGCGCCGGATGCCGCTCGAGCCATCCGTGACGTAGCGCAGGCCGGCCTTCTTCGCTGTCCGCCGGTGCTCATGGATCGCAGCGATGGAACGCCTCCCTGCTTCTGAGTTCCTCTTTCGTTGCCTGGCGGACCGCCGTAATGGTACAAAAAAAACGCAGCGCCATTCCCGCGAGCGGATGGTTGGCGTCTAGCACCGCCTTGCCGCCGGCGAGGTCGGTGACGGTATACCGGCGCGGCGCGGCGCCTTCGAACGCGTCCTCCACCTCCATGCCGATCCTGAGACCCGCGCCGTAGCGCGCCGCAGGCTCGACGCGCAGCAGGCTGGCGTCGTATTCGCCGAACGCCTGCTCGGGCTCGAGCTGCGCTTTGATCGATTCGCCTGGATGCCTGCCTTCGAGCGCCGCCTCGAGCGCCTCGAGCAGGCCGCCGTAGCCGCCGTGCAGATAGGTCACCGGCTCGGAACTGGCCTGCAGCAGCGCGCCCTGCGCGTCGTACATCTCGATCTTCACGGAAACGACGGTGTCCGGGCCGACCGCGACCGGCTTCACACGCGCAGGCGCTTCACCAGGTCGTAGACCTCGGCGGCGTGGCCGCGCGGCTTGACGTCGTAGGCGGCATGGCGGATGACGCCCTTCTTGTCGATGACGAAGGTGGAGCGGATCAGGCATTCGCGCCGCGCCCCGTCCTCGCTCTGCTTTTCCTGCAGCACCCCGTACATCCGGCACACCTCGCCCTCGGGATCGGAGAGCAGCGCGATGGTGACGCCGTGCTTGTCGCGGAAATCGGCGTGGGTGAGGCAGTCATCGCGCGACACGCCGAGCACCACGCAGTCGAACTTGCCGAACTGGTCCTCGTGGTCGGAGAAATCGGTGGTCACCAGGGTGCAGCCGGGCGTGCCGTCGCGCGGGTAGAAATAGATCACCACATGCTTCTTGCCGCGGAACGCCAGCAGGCTCACCGTCTGCATGTCGGCGTCGGGAAGCGCGAAAGACGGCGCTGGCTGTCCTGGTTGCAGCATGTGCGCCGATTCTATTCCAAATCATTTTTCAATTGACAACTGCTCGCTGCACGCTTGTCGCGCAAGCGCGACAAGAGACCGCGCTCCTATAATTCCTGGATGACGCTACGTTTGCTGGGCGGCTTGACGCCGCGCACTTTCCTGCGCCGGTATTGGCAGAAGCGCCCGCTTTTCGTGCGCGCTGCGTTGCCGGCATTCCGGGGCGTAGTCGACGAGCGCGCGCTTGCCGCATTGGCCGCGCGCGACGACGTTGAATCCCGTCTGGTGGAACGCTCGGGCAGGCGGTGGAACACGGCGTACGGGCCTTTCAAAAGCGTCTCCCTCAAGAAGATAAATTCCACCCTGCTCGTCAGCGGCGTGAATCTTCACGTCGAGGCCGCTGATCAGCTGCTGCGCCGCTTCGATTTCGTGCCGCAGGCGCGGCTCGACGACGTGATGGTGAGCTTCGCCACCCGGGGCGGCGGGGTCGGGCCGCACGTCGATTCGTACGACGTATTTCTTCTGCAGGCGAGCGGGCGCCGGCATTGGCGGGTTTGGGGTTCGAATAAAAAAGCCCTTGAATATCTAGCCGAGACGGGCGATTTGCTTTACTTGCCCCCCGGCTGGCGGCACGACGGCGTCGCCCTCGAGCCCTGCTTCACCTATTCGATCGGCTTCCGGGCGCCGCGAGGCGCGGAGCTCGGCGCCGCGTTCCTCGACTGGCTGCACGAGCGCGGCCTGCCTGACGCCGCCTACCGGGACCCGCGCCTGGAGCCCACCTCCCGTCCGGCGCAGATCCCGCGCGAGATGATTCGCTTCGCGCGAACCATAATGGAGAAAGTAAAGACTTCGCGAACCGACGCGTCGGCGGTCCTCGGCCAGTACCTCACCACGCCGAAACCGCACGTGGTGTTCAGGCCCAGGCGCTCTCAACGCACGCTGGCGCGCGCCGAAGTGCAGCTCGACCCGAAGACGCAGCTGCTCTATTCCGGCAGGCGTTTCTATCTCAACGGCGAATGCGTTACGGTCGGTAAAAAGGACCGCGCATTGCTGAAGGAGCTCGCCGACCGGCGGCATTTGACCGGCGCGCGCCTGGCGCGGGCGGCGCTTGCCGATCTGGTCTACGATTGGCACCGTGCCGGCTACCTGCGGCTGAAGGCGATGACATGAGCGAGACCGTTTACGAGCGCTTCGAGACCAACGCCGAGTTCCAGGCGGCGGTCGACCGCCTGCTGGAGCAGCCGGGGCGGGAGCTGCGCATTTTCGATCCCGACGGCGGCGCGCTGCGGCTGAACGATCCGCTGCGCATCGCGCGCCTCGAGCGCTTCCTGATGTCCAGCCGCACGCGGCGCATCTACCTGGTGCTCCACAACACCGACCCCCTGACGCGCCAGTGCCCGCGCATGATGAGCCTACTCGGGCGCTATTCGCATGCCATGCAGATCAACCGCACCCAGGAAGAGATCCGCGAGTTGCAGGACGCGTTTCTGGTGCTCGATTCGCTGCACTTCGTGCGCCGGCCGGTGGCGCAACTGTTCCACGGCGCCCTCTCCTTCGGCGACGAGACCGAAGCGCTGGCGATGCGCGGGCGCTTCATGGAGATCTGGGCGGCCTCGCTTCCGGCGGTGTCGAGCACGACGGTGGGGCTGTAAGCTTGTCGCCCCCCTGACAAGGGGGGTGGCGCGCAGCGCCGGGGGGTTTAGCGAAGCGTCCGAGATTCTTGCCTACCCCACTTCACTCCCAATCAGTCGCTTACTGGACGCCCGGACGCGTCCGTGTACCAGCCATTGGGTACCAAAATATTTTGTACCAGCATGCGGGTTAAGTCCGCTTACGGCCAAAAGCGGTCATTGGACTAAGGGGGATCGCTCAAAGCTCTTGGGATTAGCCCGCACATTGAACCGGCCGACACAAAACGCCGTTACGTCATAGCGGAACTCTCGGCTAACGAAAATTAGCGCGCGCTCTTTGTCGTCTAGCATGTTGCGCAGGCGGTCAATGAATGCGGCGCTCGACTCGAAAAGATTTTCGTCGCGCAACCGGTCATAAAGGCGGGTGTTATCGAGATCCGGCAGGGCAATGTCCATCATCGCACGTTGCAGCACTAGGCTTCGTTGCAAAGCGTCGACTTCCGCCTGGCTTGACGGGAAGCTAACTCTCGGCAACTCGGCGAGGTTCGCCATGACAGAAGACCAATGCGCGTTGCTTTCGGCCTCTACGAACCGCCTTTCCTCGGGAATGATTATCAGGTGCTCGATGAGATCGTTGACCATTTGCGCCTCGGGTTCGTAGCGAAGCCGTGCGGCCGGCCTGAGTATAGGTACGGCGTTGAGCCAATAACGCTTGACGTGCAGTACCTCGTGCAGCAGCGCACAGCGCGAGATACTTTCGCCGCGGTACGCGATCGTGGCGCTGCAGACACCATCGTCGACACGGAGCGTGAGGTTGTCGAATTCGTTTGCCGTCGCGTCGGGGACGACCTCTATTGCACACCCGGCGACCTGCTCAGCCTCCTGAATGGTGGCCTGCAGTTCTCCGGGTAGCATGGCGAGAAATTGAGGGCTCACCCCTTCACTGACCGAATGTCTGCATTGGGTCGAAACCAGCCGCTGCCCGACTTCGACTTGCGACCCGAAGGGGATTCGCCGCAACCGCTAATGCCTTCGTGCTCCAATTTGAAAACACGGCGTAAGCCAG
>VBBY01000038.1 GCA_005881595.1 Betaproteobacteria bacterium
CCGGGTCGGTGTTGATGCGGTGGTTAGACCGCGATCCAAAATCACAAGGGCCGGACACTGTAATGCTCGTGAATAAGCCGAAGGCCGTCAGGAGTCCGCTTCACGACGATTGTCAAGGCCCCAGGCACATCAACGACATAGGCGCGTCCGACTTGCTGTAAGCCAGAAAGATTCATCGACGCCACTGCAAGAGCTGCGTCAGGACCAAGAGAGGTTACGTCAATCGTTCCAACGGCCACCTTTACTCTAGCAGCGGCGGCAATGCTCTCGTCGGTGGCCGTGCGAATTGCATCCCAACCGCGATGAATCTTGCCGTATCCGATTGACGAGACCATCTGGTCGCGATTGACTAGGCCCATCATCTTCTGGGCATCAGCGGCATTCGTGGCCGCCACATACTGTCGGACGAAATCTGGACCTCAGCCTGACCAAGGGCAGGTGGAGGCGTGGGTGTACATGCCGAAACTAAGAGAGCAAGCGAGCAAGTAATCAGTCGTGCAGCCATGATCCCTCCGGTTGCTCCATCATGAATGACGCGGTCTAACGTTCGCAATGACGCGCACTGATCGGCGCGCGTAGCGGCGCTGAATAAGTGTCGCTGTCGATTGCGCGGTTAGCCGCCCTATTGAACAAGCTCGCCTCCGAATGCTTGCCTTCCCGCGGCTGCAGGACTGTACTGCACATGCACGAGCTCGCTAGAGCGACCCACACCGTTTGCCACGGCCTTAGTGAGCGCAGCGACCTGCTCGACAAGTGCAGACTCGACCGGCGGATGGGCGAGAAGCACGGTGACAAACACTGGAAGCTCGGCCTGCGAACCGGCCACGAGATTCTCTGCGTAGCACGCACTGCTAAGGTAGCGAAGACGGACCCAGGTATTCCCAGACTGGCTGCCAAGGACCACGCCAAGCGCATTTGCCAGCGCTTCCGCCGAGATTGCACGAAACTCGGCTTCAGATTCGCAGACAAGCTCAACGTCGACGATGGGCATGGGCGGCTAACGTCGAAGCCAACTGGCGCGCGCCCTCGATGCAACAACAAGGTGCGCTGCTTCTCGCGCGCCCGTGTTGGGCGACTGGTTAGCCGGCCCTTCCGTCGATAAGCGCATAAAGCACCCGATCAATAGTCTGCCCGTCCTTCACAGCGCTGGCTCGAAGCACGCCTTCGCGAACAAAGCCACACTTCTCGAGTACTCGCATTGACGCTGGGTTCCATTCGAAGACCGGCGCCTCAAGACGGATCAGACCAAAACGACGCATCGCATATGGCGAGACCGCTTTCACCGCTTCGGTCATGATGCCACGACCCCAATAGGGCTCCCCCAACCAGTAACCGAACTCTGCGGATTTAAGGTAGATGCCCTCTTTCAATGTGACTCCAATGGCTCCCACAGCCAAACCATCAACCTCGATCGCCCAAGACGTGGGCTCTGGCATCTGAGCCAAGTACGAAAACCACCGATCAGCATCGGCATCTGTATAAGGGTGCGGGAATACGTGCGCGAGGTTGCGCCAAATGTTTCGGTTGTTCGCGAACCGAACCAGGGCAGCCTTATCACTTCGCGCCCATTCGCGGATTACACTTTTTTCGCACTCAAGTCTCACTCGTGCACAGTTCCGTCCGGACGGCTAACGAATGAAATAGTCGATTTAGACGCCGAATATCATAGCGGGTCTTGTTTGGCGGTGTGTCAACGCCTTTTCGGATTACGGCGTTGGGGTTACACGTGATGAACAAGGGCGCGCGCGGCGTGAAAAGCCCGCTCGATCGGCTGGAGCAGCGGCGCGCCGCCTACAGGATCGAGGCGGGAGTTACTACGAGCCCGAGTAGATGTAGTCCCGCGTGAGAGGGAGCGGACTGGCGCGCGGATCGGCGCTCTGCGTGGCGAGCACCTGCTGGATCGAGACCCAGCGCTGGGCGAAGGCGTGCGCGCAGCCGGCGAGGTAGGTGCGCCAGATGCGCAGGCGCTTCTCGTCGGCGTGCTTGCGCGCCGCGGCGAGGTTGGCCTCGAGCCGGTCCGACCAGTGCCGCAGGGTCCTGGCGTAGTGCAGGCGCAGCGTCTCGACGTCCATCACCTCGAGGCCGGCCGCGGCCATTTCCTTCAGCACCAGCGAGACGTGCGGCAGCTCGCCGTGCGGGAACACGTACTTGCCGATGAACTCGCCGGCGCCCAGGCCGACGGCGCGGCTCTCGGGATCGATCGAGGTGATGCCGTGGTTCATGACGATGCCGCCGTCCTTCAGCAGCCGCCGGATGGCGCCGAAGTACAGCGGCAGGTTCCTCAGGCCGACGTGCTCGAACATGCCCACCGAAGCGATCTTGTCGTACAGCGCTGCGCCGGGGATGTCGCGGTAGTCCTGCAGCAGCACTTTGCAGCGGCCGGCGAGGCCGTCCGCCTTGATGCGTTCGTTCGCGAGGCGATGCTGGTTCTCGGAGAGCGTCACGCCGGTTGCCTCGACGCCGTAATGCCTGGCGGCCCAGCGCACCAGCGCGCCCCAGCCGCAGCCGATGTCGAGGAGCTTGTCGCCCGGCTGCAGGCGCAGCTTGCGGCACAGGTGGTCGAGCTTCTGCGCCTGCGCGAGGTGGATGTCCTCGTCGCCGGTCTTGAAGTAGGCGCACGAGTACACCATCTCGCGGTCGAGGAACAGCGCGTAGAACTCGTTCGAAACGTCGTAGTGGTACTGGATGGCCTTCGCGTCAAGGCTGCGCGTGTGCAGGTTGACGACGAGCGGGCGGCGGCCTTTCTTCTCGCCGCCGAGGTGGCGCGACAGGCCCTCGGCGGCGCGCAGCACTTCCTGGATCGGCCCTTCGACGTCGACGTGGCCCTCGACGTACGCCTCGCCGAGCTTGGCGAGGTCCGGGTCGATGAAGTACTTGAGCGCGCCGGCGTTCGCGACCCTGATGGTGACCGAGGTCTGCTGGGCGAGCGCGTAGCGCTTGCCGTTCCACAGCTCGATGGCGAGCGGCAGGTCGGCGCGCCGCTTCAGGTCGTCGATGGCTTTTTCAACCTGCGATTCGAGCAGCATCAGGGCGCCTTCTCGCGCAGGGTGACGAACTCCTCGGCCGCCGTCGGATGAATGCCGAGGGTGGCGTCGAAGTCGGCCTTCGTCGCGCCGAGCTTCACCGCGATCGCCACGCCCTGGATGACTTCGCCGGCGTCGGGGCCGATCATGTGCGCTCCCACGACGCGCTGCGAGGCGCGCTCGACGACGAGCTTCATGAAGGTGCGCTCGCTCTTCTCGGTGAGCGTGAGCTTGAGGGCGCGGAACGAGGTCTTGTACACGTCGATCGCGCCGTGGGCCTTGCGCGCGGCCTCCTCGGACAGGCCGACGCTGGCGAGATTCGGGTTGGCGAAGACTGCGGTCGGCACGTTAGCGTGGTCCACGGGCGTCGGCGAGTTGCGAAACAGCGTCCTGGCAAGCCACATCGCCTCCGCGGTCGCGACCGGGGTCAGGTTGATCCGGTTGGTGACATCTCCGATGGCGTAAATCGAGTCTACCGTGCTCCTGGAGTATTTATCCACCACTACCGCGCCGTCGGCGGACAGTTTCACACCCGCGGCCTCCAGGCCGAGGTCCCTGGTGACCGGCCTGCGCCCGGTCGCGAACATCACCAGGCCGTAGTTCTGGACGCTGTCGTCGCGGAACAGGACCTCGATCTGCGCGCCGAGCTTCACCAGGCGCACGGGGTCCACGTTGAGCCGCACGTCGACCCCCTTGCGGGCCATCTCCTCGCCGAGGCGCTCGCCGATCTCGGCGTCGAAGCCGCGCAGCAGCCGGCCGCCGCGGTACGCGAGCGTGGTGGGCACTCCCACGCCGTTGAAGATCGAGGCGAACTCCACCGCGATGTACCCGCCGCCGACCACCAGCGCGCGCGAGGGCAGCTTCTGGAGGTGGAAGGCCTCGTTCGACGTGATGGCGAGCTCGGCTCCGGGGATCTGCGGCAGGCGCGGCCAGGCGCCGGTCGCCACCAGGATGTGCCGGGCGGTGCAGGTGCGGCCGTTCACCTCGACTTCATTGGCCCCCTTGACGACGGCACGGCCGCGGATGATTTCCACTCCCGCACCGGTCAGGGCGCGCTCGTAGAGGCCGTTGAGGCGCTCGATCTCGCGGTCCTTGTTCGCGAGCAGCCTGGGCCAGTCGAAGCTCGGCGCGCCGGCGTTCCAGCCGTAGGCCTCTGCGACCTCGAAATCCTCGCGGAGATGCGCCGCGTACGAGAGCAGCTTCTTGGGGATGCAGCCGACGTTGACGCAGGTGCCGCCGAAGCGGTCGGACTCGGCGATCGCCACGCGCGCGCCGTAGGTGGCGGACACGCGGCTCGCGCGGACCCCGCCCGAGCCGCCGCCGATGGTGAACAGATCGTAATCGAAGCGCAGCTTACTTCAGGTTCGGGAGGTTGAGCTCCACGAGCTCCAGTAGCGCCAGCAGGGATTTGTGCTGCGGCTTGTCGGCGAGCCACTTGAGAGCGCTCTTCACGCGCGCCTCCATCTGCGCGCGCGGCAGGCCTTCGACGGCGGTGAGGAGCGAGGCCAGCTCCGCAAGCTGGCTCGAGAGCGCGCTGTCGCGGATCTCGGCGATCTTCGCTTCGACCGCGCCGCGATCGAGATTCGTCACCAGCTTCAGAGTCTTCTCGTACGCCATGGCGGGATCTCCTCGTGGCGCGATGTTAGCCAGCCGCGGCGGATTTTACCAGCGCGTAGCGCGCGGCGTCGGCGCGCACCGCGCCGTCGGCGACCAGCTTGTCGAGGTGCGCCGTGAGGGAGCGCGCCGCCACGCGGTGGATGCGCGGCGGCACGTCGTCGTAAACCAGAGGCAGCAGCTCTTCGACGGAAGCCCGCCCGAGCTGCTGCAGCGAGGCCAGTACTTTGCTCTCTCGCGCCAGGCGATGAGAGATCAGGCGCCGCACTTCCTTGTGCGGCTCGCCGATCAGGTAGCCGTGCCCCGGAGCGAGGATGGCGAGGTCCTCGGCGAGCAGCATCTCGAGCGAGTCGAGGTAGGCGCGCATGTCGCCGTCGGGCGGGTTGATCACCACGGTCGAGCCCTGCATCACGTGATCGCCGGTGAACAGCATGCGGGTCTGCTCGAGCAGGTAGCAGACGTGGTTCGAGGCGTGGCCCGGCGTGTGCAGCGCGCGCAGCGTCACGCCGTCGAAAATGAAGCGGTCGTTGTGCGACGTCACGCGGTCCGGCGCAAACGTCGCGTCCTGCCCCGCGGGCGCGGGCCGGCCGAGGAGCTGCGCGCCGGTCGCCGCCTTCAGCGCCGCGGCGGCGGGCGAATGATCGACGTGCGTGTGCGTGCACAGGATCCAGCGGATGCGGTCCTTGCCTTCGGCGAGGATTCTCTCGAGGTGCGAGTCGATCGCCGGCCCGGGATCGATCACCGCGAGCTCGCGCTCGCCGACCAGATAGGTATTGGTGCCGGGACCGGTCATCATGCCGGGGTTGGGCGCGATGAGGCGCGTGACCAGCCGGTCAAGGCGCTTCGCCAGCCCCGGCACCAGGTCGTAGCTGCTCTGGCCGGTTTCCCCGGGATCGCTCCAGTGGATCTCGAAATACTGCGGATCGGCGCGGCGAAACAGCCTGGCGCCTTCCTTGCCCTGCGCCCAGCAGGCGCGGTTGGTCTCGACGGGAGGGCGGAGACGAAACTGCTGCAAAGCGGTTTTGGGGTCTCGAAAAGTCATCAAGTCTCGCAGCGTGTGCTGAGTCGCGAAGACGAGCTCGATCTCGCCGCGCTCGCCGCGCGCGAGCGCCTCGCGCGGACTGATCCAGAGATGCTGCATCGTCTCGGCCGCATCGTGCGAGCCTTGCTGCCCTTCGGGGGCTGCCGCGACGAAGAAGCGCGTGTCGAAGCGCCGCGAGCGTCCCGGCGCCGTGATCCAGTTGGCGTAATAGACGAGCTCGCCCGCGGGGATGTAGAGGTCCTCCTTCTCCAGCAGCTCGATGAACGGACGCGTGCGCAGATGCATGAGCTTTTCGGCGTGGGAGGAGGAAATCTGCTTGCCGTTCCTGTCGCAAAGCAGCGCCACCCCGGCCTCCTCGAAGCATTCGCGCACCGCGGCGATGTAGTACTCGGCCGGCGGCTCAGGCGGCAGGCTGCCGAGAATTCTTCTCTTCAGATCGGAATCGGCGGCGTCGAGCGCACCGCCCGGAAAGACATAGGCGCCGCCGAGGAACGCGGCACTCTTCGCGCGCTGGATCATGAGGACTTCTACGCCGTCGCCGCCGGGGCGAAGCAGGATCAGCGTGGCAGCGGGGCGGGGAGCCTGCGTCATCAGGCGCTGCGGCCGGCGCGGTCCTTGTCGTTCTGCGCCTTGATGAGCGCGCGCATGCCTTCCCAGTCGGCGTCGGAGAGCTTGTCGAGCTGGGTGAAGTAGGCCCCCGAGCCCGAGGCGAGGTAGCCGGCGCCGTCGAGCGCGATCGTCTCGCCGGTGAGCCACTCGCAGCCGTCGGCCATCAGGAAGCTGGCGAGGTTCTGCAGCTCCTCCATGCGGCCGATGCGCCGCATGGGGTTGAGGTGCGTGGTGTCCTCGAAGCCGCCGCCGGGCCGCAGGCGCTTCGCCGCGCCTTCGGTCGGAAAGGGCCCCGGCGCAATGGCGTTGAGCCGGATGCCGTGGCGTCCCCATTCGACGGCGAGCGATTTTGTCATCACGTGCAGCCCGGCCTTCGACATCGCCGAGGGCACGACATAGGGCGAGCCGGTATGCACCCAGGTGACGACGATCGTCAGCACCGAGCCGGGCAGGCCGCCGGCGATCCAGCGCTTGCCGACCGCGTGCGTGACGTAGAACGTGCCGTGAAAGACGGTGTTGGCGATCGCGTTGAAGCCGTTCGGCGTGAGGTCCTTGGTCGGGCTGATGAAATTGCCGGCGGCGTTGTTGACCAGGCCGGTGAGCGGCCCGCTCTCGTCCCAGATGCGCTGCACCATCGCATCGACCGCCGCGGCATCGCGGATGTCGACCGGATGTGTACGAACGACGCCACCGCGGCCGGCGACCAGCTCCTTCGCGGCGCTCTCCAGCACCGCCCCGCGCCGCCCGCAAAGCCAGAGCTCGGCGCCGAGTTCGAGGTATTTGGCAGCGATCTCCTTGCCCAGGCCCGTGCCGCCGCCGGTGATGAGGATGCGCTTACCCTTGAGGAGACCTTCCTTGAACATGCGCGCTTCCCGGGAGGGAAGCCCGCATTTTAAGTCTTACTTGCCGACAGTCATCACGAATTCAACCAGCTCCAATCCGAACGATCACGAGATTGCGGACGGGGGGCGACGGGCGCCGGCTTGCGGTGGATAAGCCACTCGAAAGCGCGCGCGATGAAGCGCCCCATTTCCTCCGCCCGTGCGCGCCGCGCCGCGGCGTGGATCTCCGGTATTCTCGAAAAGTCGATCCTGGCCATGGCTGTCCTTTCAGCTGAACGAGACTGCGGCATCGCCGCCGAGCGCGTTGACGATCGCGACACCGACGTGGCGCAGGCGGTAGCGGCCGCCGGGCTGCAACACGATGTCCCTGGGCTGGTTTTCCTCGGTGATCCACACCGAGCCTTCGAGCGCAATCACCGTGCTGCCGGCGCCGTCCACCACCTTCAGGGTCTGGTTCGGGCCGAGCCGCACGGCCCCGGATTTCAGCTCTAGACGCATCTGCCTCTCCTTGCGTTTGATATGCGCAGCATGCATGCTGGCGGCCTGGTGCTCAAACGGTAAATTCTCAGGTCTAGCATGAGGAAAAGTAATGCCTTACCGGGCCTGGACCTGCTCGTGGGGTTCGAGGCCGCCGCGCGCCACCTGTCGTTCACCAAGGCCGGTGCAGAGCTTTACCGCACCCAGTCGGCGGTGAGCCGGCAGATCAAGGAATTGGAAGACCAGCTGGGCGTGGCGCTGTTCCAGCGCCGCCACCGCGCGCTCGCGCTGACCGAGCCGGGCCATCAGCTCTACGCCGCGGCCGCGCAAGTGCTGGCCACGATGCGCAGCGCGACGGAGCGGCTGCGCAGGCAGTCCGGGCGCCGCCGCCCGCTCTCGGTCACCACCACGAACTCGTTCGCCGCGCTGTGGCTGATCCCTCGGCTCGCCGGCTTCACCCGCGCGCAACCGGGCGTCGACGTGCGCATCACTGCCGAAACGCGCGTGCAGGACCTGGAGCGCGACGGGCTCGACCTGGCGATCCGGCATGGTCCCGCCTCGCTCGCCGGCCCCAACGCGGTGCGGCTCTTCGGTGAGCGGGTGTTCCCGGTCTGCAGCCCGAAGCTGTTGCGCGATCCCAAGCGGCCGCTGAAGCAGCCGGCCGACCTGAAAGAGCATTGCCTGCTGCAGTACGACGATCCGGACGGCCGCCACCCCTGGCTGCACTGGAAGACCTGGCTGGAAGTCGCCGGGCTGACCGATTTCAGGCCCGCGGCAACGCTTTCGTTCTCTGGCTACGAGCAGATCATCCCGGCGGCGATCGCGGGCCACGGCGTTGCCCTGGGCCGCAGCCCGCTGGTCAAGGATCTCCTGCTTTCGAAGGAGCTGGTTGCGCCGTTCAAGAGCAGCGCCGACCCGGCGCGCGCCTATTTCGCCGTCGCAGCGCAAGGCGCCACCGGGCGGCCCGAGGTGGCCGCCTTTATCGAATGGCTGAAAGCCGAGGCCGCTAAACGGTAAGCACCAGCTTGCCGATGTGCTGCGAGCTCTCCATCAGCCGGTGCGCCTCGGCGGCCTGCGCGAGCGGGAAGGTCTTGTAGATCACCGGCTTGATCTTTCCGGCTTCGATTCGCGGCCAGATCTTCTCGCGCAGGTTGCGCGCAAGGTAGCCCTTGAATTCGACGCTGCGCGGCCGCAGCGTCGAGCCGGTGATGGTCAGGCGCTTGCGCATCACGGCGTCGATGTTGAGCTCGGTCTTCGGCCCGCGCAGGTAGGCGATGAACACGAGCCGACCTTCCTCGGCGAGGCATTTCAGCTCGCGCGGCACGTAATCGCCGCCCACCATGTCGAGGATCACGTTGACGCCCTTGCCTGCGGTCGCCGCCAGGACTTCCGCGGCGAAGTCCTGGGCGCGGTAATTGAACGCCTTTTCGGCGCCGAGGCGCACGCACGCCGCGCACTTCTCTTCGGAGCCCGCGGTGGCGAACACGCGGTTGCCGGTGGCGGCCGCCATCTGGATCGCGGTCACGCCGATTCCCGAAGTGCCGCCCTGCACGAGGAGCGATTCGCCGGGCGCGAGCTTCGCGCGGTCGTAGACGTTCCCCCAGACGGTGAAGCAGGTCTCGGGAAGCGAGGCCGCCTCGATGAGCGACAGGCCCTTCGGCACCGGCAGAGCCTGCACTTCAGGCAGCGTGCAGTACTCGGCATAGCCGCCGCCGTGCACCAGCGCGCACAGCCGGTCGCCGATTTTCCACAGCGTCGCCGCGCTGCCTTTCGCGACGACCTCGCCGGCGATCTCGAGGCCCGGCAGGTCGGAAGCGTCGGGCGGCACGGGGTAGTTGCCGCTTCGCTGCAGCACGTCGGGGCGGTTGACGCCCGCCGCGGCGACCCTGACCAGGATCTCGTGCGCCTTCGGCTGCGGCACCGGGCGCTCGGCGAGCTTCAATACTTCGGGGCCGCCGGGCTGGCTGATCTCGACAGCGCGCATAGTCGTGGGAAGAGGCATGGCGTCCGGCGATCCTAATTCATTTTTTCAAGCGCGCGCCTGCAACCTTGCCGCCGCCCAGCGCAGGTCGACGTTTCCCCCGGAAAGGATCACGCCTACGCGCCGCCCCGCCAGCGCGCGCGCGTCGAGCTTCTTCTCCAGAAGGGCGCACGCGGCGAGCGCGCCGGTCGGCTCGACGATGATCTTCATCCGCTCCCACAGGAAGAACATCGCGCGCAGCAGCTCGTCGTCGGTGACGGTGAGCATGTCGTCGACGTACTCGAGCACCAGCGGGAAAGTAAGCTTGCCGAGCGAGGTGGTGCGCGCGCCGTCGGCGATCGTGTCGGGGACCGGGATCACCTTCAGAGTTTTCGCCTTGAAGGATTGGGTGGCGTCGTCGCCCGCCGCAGGCTCCACGCCGAGCACCTTGCAGCCGCGCAGCATGTGCCGCGCGGCGATCGCGCAGCCCGACAGCAGCCCGGCCCCGCCGCAGGGCACCAGCAGATAGTCGAGCGGCCCGGCGTCCTCGATCAGCTCCTTCGCCGCAGTGCCCTGGCCGGCGATGACCTGCGGGTGGTCGAACGGGGGAATGAGGCTGAGATTTCTTTCCTTCGCGAGGCGCGAGCTCACCTCCTCGCGCTTTTCGTCCTTCTGGTAGAGCACGACTTCGGCGCCGTAGCCGCGCGTGGCGTCGAGCTTCACCTGCGGGGCGTTCGCAGGCATGACGATCAGCGTTTTTACGTCCAATATTCTTCCCGCCAGGGCGACGGCCTGGGCGTGGTTGCCGGAGGAGAAAGCGATCGCGCCGCGGCGCTTTTCCTCGGGCGAAAGCTGCGCCAGGGCGTTGTAGGCGCCGCGAAACTTGAAGGCGCCCATGCGCTGGAAGTTCTCGCACTTGAAGAACACCCTGGCGCCGGTGCGCGCGTCGACGGTGCTCGAGGTGAGCACCGGAGTACGCTTCGCCTGCGCGCGGAGGCGCTCGTGCGCCGCGGCGATGTCGTCGAAAGAGACTGGGGACATGAGTGGGGACGGCAGCGGGGGCATGGGCGAATTGTAGAATGATCGCATGGACTACTCCGCGTACCGGGAACTGAAAATCCGCCGCCTCGAGCCCGGCGTCCTCGAAATCGTCATGGGCGAGGAGGGCGGCAGGCTGCCGGTCGCCACCGCGCGCATGCACGCGGAGCTGGCGCGCATCTGGCTGGACGTCGACCTCGACCGCGACGCGCGCGTCGCGATCCTGCGCGGCGCGGGGAAGGGGTTCTCGGCCGGCGGCGATCTCGCGATGGTGGAGGAGATGACGCGCGACTTCGCCGTGCGGGCGCGCGTCTGGCGCGAGGCGCGCGACCTGGTCTACAACCTGATCAACTGCTCGAAGATGGTGGTCTCGGCGATGCACGGCCCGGCGGTCGGCGCGGGGCTGGTGGCGGGCCTGCTCGCGGACATCTCGATCGCGGCGAAGAACGCGCGGCTCATCGACGGCCACACGCGCCTGGGCGTGGCGGCTGGCGACCACGCGGCCATCGTCTGGCCGCTGCTTTGCGGCATGGCGAAGGCGAAGTACTACCTGCTGCTGTGCGAGCAGATCAGCGGCGAGGAGGCGGAGCGGCTGGGGCTCGTTTCGCTCGCCTGCGAGGAAGCCGAGCTGCAGGCGAAGGCGCTCGAGGTGGCGCGCAAGCTCGCCGCCGGCGCGCAAACGGCGCTGCGCTGGACCAAGTACTCGCTCAACAACTGGCTGCGGATGGCCGGCCCGACGTTCGACGCCTCGCTCGCGCTCGAAGTGCTCGGCTTCACCGGTCCGGAAGCGAAGGAGGGCGTCGCTTCGCACCGCGAGAAAAGAAAGCCCAGCTTCCCGGATGCGGATTAGCATCCCGGCGATGTTTTCCTGGAAGCGGCCCGGCAATCTCGGCGTGGGAAACGCCCGCCTCGCGCCGTGCAAGCGCACGCCCAACTGCGTCTCCTCGCAGGCCGATCCCGCCGACGCGGAGCACTACGTCGCGCCGATTCCTTTCAAAGGAGATGCAATCGCGGCGGTGCGCCGGGTGGTGCTGGGCATTCCGCGTACCACCATCATCCGGGCCGAAACCAATTATCTTTACGCGGAGTTCCGCACGCCGTTGATGCGCTACGTCGACGACGTCGAATTCTTCCACGACGACCAGGCGGGGGTGATCCACGTGCGCTCGGCCTCGCGCCTCGGGCGCCGCGACTTCGGGGTCAACCGCAAGCGCGTCGAGGAGCTGCGCTCGCGCCTCAGCTCTTCGGCTGCGCGGCCACCTCGAGGAGATGCCCCATAGTCTGATCGGCCCAGTACTCGGGGTCGCTGTCGATCTGCTTGTCGCCCTTGGCGCGTAGCGCTGCGTCGATTCCGTGGCGCTCGCAGAAGGCGTGCCAGTATTCCTTGATCTCGTCCGGCGTCATCGGAATCATCGCTCGGGCTCCGGCTTCAGAGGCTGATCAGGTCCCTCGGGTAGGGCTCGACGTCGGCAGGCAGAGTGCGAGGCGGCTGGCGGCGCAGCATCCCGCTCGCCGGCCCCTGCGCCACGACCTCGGCGTAGCGGATGTTTTTCTTCATCTCGTCGAGATACAGGTTGGCGCCGCCGAAATAGCGCGCCGCGTATTCGTAGGCGCGCGCGAGCTGCAGGTCGAGGCGCATCAGGGCGCCCTGATAGAAGCCCGGGGTCTTCTGCACCAGGTCTTCGCCCGAGGCGAACGAAGGCAGCGTGCGGCTCACGGCAAGCCTGTGTCCGGCGAGCCGCGCGAGCGCGAACTCCGGGTAAAGGCGGTCGCGGCATTTCTCCAGGTAGCAGCGGTCCGCCATCTGCGCCAGGATGTCGGCGCTGCCCAGCATCTGGCCGACGCGCCGCAGCAGCGTGTCCGAAAGGCGGATCATTTCCGGCGGCCTCTCGTAGCCGGTGTAATGGACCAGCGTCCCGGTGACGTGGGCCAGCGCATCGCCCAGGCCGAGGCTGCGCACGTAGCGGCGCAGGAACGCCGCGCTGCGCGAAACGTGCGTCAGCGTGTACTCGGCGCCATAGCGGTGGCGCCGGTCGTTGCGCCGGCGCAGGTAGCCGAAATCATGGAACAGCGCGGCGAGAATGCCGGCGATGAACACTTCGCGCGTCACGGGCTCGTCGCCGTTCCTGCGGCTGCGCTGGTAGCCCTCCATGAGGCGCGCCATCGCGAGGGTCACGTCGAGGACGTGCTGGATGTCGTGATAGCCGGTGTCGCAGGCGCAGTATTCGGGGTGGGCGCCGGCGTACAGCGCCGCGGCGTCGCTGAAGGCGCGCTCCAGCTCGGGCACGCGCGCGCCGTTGAACAGGCTCCTGGAGAGGCGGACCACCTCGGCGCCCACCGCGGCGGGATCGGTCGTCTGGACTGAGTCGGTGACGTCGTGGTCGTTGCGGCGCATCGGGGGGCTTTTCGCTCGCCCAGTATAGGGATACGATGCCGCAAAAGGCATGAAGTTTTTCACAGGTGACGGACTTCCCTCTGACCGAAGAGGAAAAGGCGCAGATGCAGACGCGCCTTCACGCTCTCGAGATCGAGCACCACGATCTCGATGACCTGATCGACCGCCTCGCCGGCGACGCGGCCCAGGACCAGCTGCAGCTGCAGCGGCTGAAAAAGCGCAAGCTGTTCCTCAAGGACCAGATCGCCAAGCTGCGCACGCGGCTGATTCCCGACATCATCGCGTGATCGCGCTCATCCAGCGCGTCGCCGAGGCGAGCGTCGCCGTCGGCGGCGAGACAGCGGGCGCGATCGGCCCCGGCGTGCTGGCGCTGGTCGGCGTCGAGCGCGGCGACGGCGAAGCCGAGGCCGGGCGCCTCGCGGAACGCGTGCTCGGCTACCGCATCTTTCCGGATGCGGCGGGCAAGATGAACCTGTCCTTGCGCGACATCCGCGGGCAGCTGCTGGCGGTCCCGCAGTTCACCCTGGCGGCCGACACCCACAGCGGCGCGCGCCCGAGTTTTTCGAGCGCCGCCTCCCCCGACGAAGGCGAGCGGCTGTTCCTGAAATTCGTGGAAAAGGCGCTCGAGGCTCTGCCGCGCGTCGAGAGCGGCCGCTTCGGCGCCCATATGAAGGTCAGCCTCGTGAACGACGGGCCGGTGACCTTCTGGCTGCGGGTGCCGCCGAGGAGTAAGTCCTGAACGCCGCCGGCGCGACGATCTCGATCATCTCGAGGTCCTGCGAGTGCTCGAGCTCGCGGTGGCGGATTCCGGGCGGCTGGTAGAAGCAGCTGCCCGCCTTCATCCTCACCTTGCCGACGCCCTCGTACTCGAACAGCGCCCAGCCCTTGAGCACATACACGAACTGCAGCTCGCAGTCGTGCCAGTGCCACTCGCCTTGCGGCGCCCTGGCCGGGCGGGCGCGGATGACGTGCGCGACGACCTTGCCGCGCGTGGCGCGCCGGATGCCGAGGTCGCGATATTCGAAGTAGCCGCGCAGGCCGCGCCTTGAAAAAGAGCGCTTCCTGGAATGAGAAACCGTGAAGGCCGCGGCGCGACTCATGCGGGGAATTCTAAGGTAAGCTGACCGGGATGTTCGAGCAGTTCATCGGCACCAAGCCCGTGGAAGACCGGCATCGCATCGATGTCGCTGCCCTTGAAGAGTACCTGCAGCTGCGGGTGCGCGGGATCGAGCAGTTCAAGGGCGGCCAGTCCAATCCCACCTACCGCATCACCGCCGCCGACGGGCGGCGCTTGGTGCTGCGGCGCAAGCCCCCCGGCAAGCTGCTGCCCTCCGCGCATGCGGTCGAGCGCGAATACCGCGTCATCCAGGCGCTGCATGCCGCGGGATTCCCGGTGGCCCGGCCGCACGCGCTGTGCGAGGACGATTCGGTGCTTGGCACGGCCTTCTACGTCATGGATTTCGTCGAGGGTCGCGTGCTGTGGGACCAGTCGCTGCCGGGAATGACGCGGGCGCAGCGCTTCGGCATCTGGGACGAGCTGAACCGCGTGATCGCGCGGCTGCATACGATCGACTACCGCGCAATCGGGCTCGAGGGCTTCGGCAAGCCGGGCAACTATATCGGGCGCCAGATCCTGCGCTGGACCAGGCAATACCAGGCCTCCGCGACCGAGCGCATCGAGGCGATGGACAGCCTCATCGCCTGGCTGCCGGCAAACATCCCGCCCGAGACCGGGACCGCCGTGGTGCACGGCGACTTCCGCCTCGACAACGCGATTTTCCATCCGGCCGAGCCGAAGATCCTCGCCGTGCTCGACTGGGAGCTGTCGACGCTCGGCGATCCGCTCGCCGACTTCGCCTACCACTGCATGAGCTGGCATATCCCGCCGGGCGATTTCCGGGGGATCGCGGGTCTGGATCTGCAGGCGCTCGGCATCCCTTCCGAGAATGATTACATTGAAATGTATTTTCGAAGGACCCGGCGCGAAAGCGTCCCTGCTTCGCATTGGGACTTCTATCTCGCGTACAACCTGTTCCGGATGGCCGCGATCCTGCAGGGGATCCTGAAGCGCGTGGTCGACGGCACGGCGGCGAGCGCGCACGCGCGCGACGCCGGCATGCGCGCGCGCCCGATGGCCGAGCTGGGCTGGAAGCAGGTCGAAAAGATCCTGAGGAGAGCAGCGTGAACTTCGATTACACGCCGAAGGTGCAGGAGCTGAGGAAAAAGCTGTTCGCGTTCATGGACGAGCACGTCTACCCGAACGAGCACAGGTGGCACGAGCACGCGAGGAGCGAGCGGCGCTGGGAGCCGGTGCCGGTCATCGAGGAGCTGAAGCCGAAGGCGAGGGCGGCGGGGCTGTGGAACCTGTGGCGCCCCAAGACCCATGGCGGTGCGCTCACCAACCTCGAGTACGCGCCGCTGTGCGAGATCATGGGGCGGGTGCATTGGGCGCCCGAGCTCTTCAACTGCTCGGCGCCCGACACCGGGAACATGGAGACGCTCCTCAAGTACGGCACGCCCGAGCAGGTGAAACAGTGGTGCGAGCCGCTCCTCGAGGGCAGGATCCGCTCGGCGTTCCTGATGACCGAGCCGAACGTCGCTTCCTCCGATGCGACCAACATCCAGACGCGCATAAAGCGCGAAGGCGAGCACTACGTCATCAACGGCACCAAGTGGTGGTCGAGCGGGGCGGGCGACCCGCGCTGCAAGATCTACATCGTGATGGGCAAGACCGACCCCGACAACAGCTCGCGGCACAGCCAGCAGTCGATGCTGCTGGTGCCTGCCGGCACGCCGGGGATCAAGGTCCTGCGCCACCTGCCGGTGTTCGGCTACGACGATGCGCCTCACGGCCACATGGAGATCGAGCTGAAGGACGTGCGTGTGCCGGTGTCCAACGTGCTGCTGGGTGAGGGCCGCGGCTTCGAGATCGCGCAAGGGCGCCTCGGTCCGGGAAGGATCCATCACTGCATGCGCCTGCTCGGCCAGGCCGAAGCGGCGCTCGAGAAGATGTGCAGGCGCGCCACCGAACGCGTGGCGTTCGGGCGACCCGTAGCCGACCAGGGCGTGACGCGCGAGCGCATCGCCGAGGCGCGCATCATGATCGACGCCGCGCGCTACATGGTGCTGAACGCGGCGTGGAAGATGGACACGGTCGGCAACAAGGCGGCGAAGAAGGAGATCGCGATGATCAAGGTGTTTGCGCCCAACGTCGCCTGCAAGGTCATCGACTGGGCGATCCAGGTGCACGGCGGCGGCGGCGTGTCCGACGACTTCGGCCTCGCCTATGCGTACGCGCACGCCAGGACTTTGCGCTTTGCCGACGGCCCCGACGAGGTGCACCGCAACCAGATCGCCAAGATGGAGATCGGCGAGCAGACCAGCATTGCCGATGCCCTCTCGAAAATGAAGCGCGCATGATCGTCGGGGTGCCGAAGGAGCTGAAGACCCACGAGTACCGGGTCGGCCTGACGCCGACCTCGGTGCGCGAGGTGAGCTCGCACGGCCATCAGGTCATCGTCGAGACCGGCGCCGGAGCGGGCATCGGCGCTGCCGACCCGGCCTATGAGAAGGCAGGGGCAAGAATTGTCAAAGACGTTTTCCCCGAGGCGGAGCTGATCGTCAAAGTCAAGGAGCCGCAGCCCGAGGAGCGCCGGAAGCTGCACGAGAAGCACGTCCTGTTCACCTACCTGCACCTCGCGCCGGACCCCGCGCAGGTCAGGGATCTCGCCGCCTCCGGGGCCATTTGCATCGCCTACGAGACGGTGACCAAACCGGGCGGCGGGCTGCCGCTGCTCGCGCCGATGTCGGAAGTCGCGGGCCGGATGGCGGTCCAGGTCGGCGCGAGCTGCCTCGAGAAGGCGCGCGGCGGCATGGGCATCCTGCTCGGGGGGGTTCCGGGCGTGCCGCCCGCCAAGATCACCATCCTCGGCGCGGGCGTGGCCGGCGGCAATGCGGCGCGGCTGGCGGTGGGCTCCGGCGCGCGGGTCTATGCGCTGGACAGGTCTTTGGAAGTTTTAAGGGGGATTGAGCTGGAATTCGGTGCGCGAGTCGTGACGGTGTACTCGAGCCGCGACGCGGTCGAGCAGCACGTGCTCTCGGCGGACCTGGTCATCGGCGCGGTGCTGGTCGCGGGCGCGGCTGCGCCCAGGCTGGTGTCGCGCCAGATGGTGAAGGCGATGAAAACGGGCGCGGTGGTGGTCGACATCGCGATCGACCAGGGCGGCTGCTTCGAGACCTCGCGGCCGACCACGCACGCCGATCCGACCTACGTGATCGACGACGTGGTGCATTACTGCGTCACCAACATGCCCGGCGCGGTGCCGCGCACTTCGACCTATGCGCTCAACAACGCCACGCTGCCCTTCGTGCTCGCGCTCGCCAACAAGGGCTGGAAGCAAGCGCTCGCCGATGATCCGCATCTGCGCAACGGCCTCAACGTCGCGCGCGGCAAGGTGACGCACCCGGAAGTCGCCGCGGCGGTCAACGCGCCGTACTTTCCAGCCGAAGAAGCGATCCTGAAGTAGGGAGAATGCGATGCTCAAGCTCTGCGGCTTCCACATCAGCAACTACCACAACAAGGTGCGCATCGCGCTGCTGGAGAAAGGGGTGGCGTTCGAGGAGGACCCGACCTGCACGCCCTCCCAGAAGGACGAGTTCCTGGCGCGCACGCCCATGGGCAAGGTGCCCTTCCTCGAGCTCGGCGGCACGACGCTCGCGGAATCGCAGGTGATCTGCGAGTACCTCGAAGAGGCCTATCCGCAGAAGTCGCTGTATCCAGCCGACCCGCTCGCGCGTGCCAAAGTAAGGGAGCTGATCGTGCTGATCGAGCTGCATGTCGAGCTCGTCGCGCGCAGGCTCTACGGCCAGGTGTTCTTCGGCAAGCCGTTGGCCGAGGACGTTAAGCAATCGGTCGAGAAGGACCTCGCCAAGGGCATCCGCGCGTTGCGCGCGCGGGCGAAATTCGACCCGTACATCGCAGGCGCAGAACTCAGCCTTGCCGATTGCACCGCGTTTGTCAGCCTGCCGCTCGTGTCGCTCGCGACGAAGCACGCCTACGGGCGCGACTTCCTGGAGGACATTGCGCAGCTGAAGCCTTATCTGAAGATGCTCGAGGCGCGGCCAGCTTTCAGGCAGGTCAACGAAGATCGCAAGGCAGCGACCGCTCGCGCGAAGAAGTGAGCGACTTCCAGGAGTACCTGCGGTTCCTCGTCACGCTCACGGCGGTCCTCGACCCGTTCCTGGCGGTGCCGATTTTCCTCAGCGTCACTTCAGCCGCCAATCCGGCCGGCCGGCGGCGCCTCGCGCACATCGTCACGCTAACCGTGTTCGCGGTGCTCGCCGGCTCGGCGCTCTTCGGCGAGGGCTTGCTGCGCGTGATCGGCGCCAGCGTGCCGGCCTTCCAGGTGGGCGGCGGCCTGGTGCTCCTCCTGATGGCGCTCGCGATGCTGAACGCCAGGGTGGGAGAGATGCGCCAGACCCAGGCCGAAGCGAGGGAGCTGGAGTCGGGCGAGCGTTCCGGCGTGGTGCCGCTGGCAGTGCCGCTGCTCGCCGGGCCGGGCGCGATCAGCACCACGATCATCAACGCGCAGAAAGACGGCCTCGTGCATGTCGCGGCGCTCATCGTGTGCATCGCGCTGGTGTGCGGCGTGCTCTGGTGGGTGCTGCGCATCGCCGACGCGGTCGGGCCGAAGATGGGGACGACCGGGCTCAACATCGCGACGCGGCTGCTCGGCCTGCTGCTGGCCGCGATCGCCATCCAGACCATGGCCGAGGGCCTGAAGGGGCTGTTCCCGGGGCTCGCCTAGAGCGCGAGCGGATTGCGCGGCGCGCGCTCGTCGAGGATGTCCTCCATGCGCGCGCGGATCGCGCCCTTGATGCGCGGGTGCGTGAGCACGTAGAAGCGCTCCTCCTTCACCGCCGCTACGACGGCGCGCGCCACATCGTCGGCCGAGAGCTTCCCCGACGCCACCGCTTTTTTGAGCATCGTCTCCTCTTTCGAAGAGCTCTTCGCCGGATTCAAAAGCTCCCTGGGCCGATTTCTTTCGGAGTCCGCGATTCCCGTAGGAACGTAAGCCGGGCAAAGCACCGACACGCCGACCGGCGAGCCGCGCAGCCGCAGGTCGTGATACAGCGACTCCGACAGCGCGACCACGGCGTGCTTGGTCACGTTGTACGCGCCCATCCCGGGCGGCGAGATCAATCCCGCGACCGACGCGGTGTTGACGACGTGGCCCTCGCCTTGCGCGAGGAGCCGCGGCACGAAGGCGCGCACGCCGTGGATCACGCCCCAGAGGTTGACGCCCAGGATCCACTGCCAGTCGGCGAGCGTGTTCTCCCACACCGCGCCGAGCGGCGACACGCCGGCGTTGTTGCACACGACATGCGTCGCGCCGAACTGCGCGATCGCTTTACTGCAAAAAGATTCAACTTCCTGATAACGCGACACGTCGACCCGCATGGCGAACGCACGCACGCCGCGGCTCTGAACTTCATTCAGGGTGCTTTTCAAACCCGGCTCATCGACGTCCGCGAGCGCGGCATGCATGCCTTCGCCGGCAAAGGCGAGCGCCATGGCGCGTCCCAGCCCGCTCGCCGCCCCGGTGACGGCGGCGACCTTGCCCTCGAGCATTTTCATTCAGTGCCTCTCCAGCCAGTCGGCGGCATCGCGCCACAAGGTATCGCGGAACTGCTCGCGGAAAAAGCCGAAGTGGCCGATCCGCTCGGCGCCGACCTCGCGCGGCGCGACGCGCTTCAGCTCCGACGGCGCGCGGGGATAGAGCCGCAGCAACGCCTGCGCCGCGGCAAGCGGCGCATGCAGGTCGTCGGCCATCCAGTACACGCGAAGCGGCGCACTGAAGCGCGCGTACTGCTCATTTGCGCCGAGGGCGCCGACGAGGTAGTCGGGATTCCGGCACCAGCTCGCCCACTCTATGGCGACGCCTGCCGGGATGTTCTCGCCCCGGCCGAGCGCCGCAGCGGGAAAGTAGCCGAACAGGCGCGAAATGCCGGGCAGCAGCGCGTGCGTGAGCAGCCACATCCCCGCGCGCGGCGCGCCGCGCCAGTGGCGCCAGTAGCCGCTCTGCGAGCCGACGGCGAGCGCCGCCGCGAGTCGCTCGGCCCCGGGGACGAGGGCGAATGACTGGCCGCCGAAGCTGTGGCCGACCGCCATGAGCTTCGCAGGAAAATTCTTTCCCAGAAATTCGAGCGCGGCTGCCGCATCGAGCTCCGCCCAGTCGCGCAGCCTGACATTCTTCAATCTGAAGGAACCGGATCGCCCGATGCCGCGGTAGTCGAACGTGAGCACGGTAAAGCCGCGCTCGGCGAGGTAAGCGGCGAACTTGCCGTAGTACTCCTGCTTCACGCCCGCCGCGGCGTTGATCTGCAGCGCCCGCCCGTTGCCCGCTGCGGGACGAAACAGCGTCGCGCCGAGGCGATGGCCGTCCCGGGCCTGGATTTCGACGGGCTCAGCGCCAGGCATGCCAGAGCATGGAAGCGCCGCCCAGCAGGATCAGCGTCTCCATGAAAAGGACGTGCAGCTTCGCGCCGATCCGCGTGGAAAGCCATGCGGCGAGCGCGCTCCCCGGAAGCGTCGCGAACCCGATCACCGCGCCGGTCGCCGCCGCCTCGGCGTCGAGCAGGTCGAAGCGCTGGAACAGCGCCGCCTTGCACAGGTCGAGGACGATGGTGGAGAGCGCGTCGGTCGCAAGCACCGCGGGGCCCGTGAGGCCGGCGCTGAGCAGCAGCGAGACCTGGATCACGCCGGTGCCGGTCGCGATGCCCGAGGAAAAGCCGAACACCGCGGCGCCCGCGGCGAGCCCCGGCGCACGCAGCACCGCCGCGCGCCTGCGCAGCAGCCGGCGCAGCGGAACCGATCCCATCACGGCCAGGCCGAGAATGCTGCCGATCACGCGCGCGTCGAGCACGCTGTAAAGCCAGGCGCCGAGCACGAGGAAGGGCAGCGCCGCGGCGAGCATCGCTGTCAGCGCCGCGCGATCTATGTGCGCGCGGTAGAACCAGAAGCGCCCGGCGTTGATGATGACGCCGGCGACGGCGAGAACGGGGACCAGCGCTTTGACGCCGATCAGCGGGGCGAGCGCCGCGGCAAGGATCACCCCGGTGCCGAAGCCGCCCAGGCCGCCGATCACGGCGGCGCCGAGGCCCAGCGCGCCGACCGCGGCGAGAGTGGGCGCGTCGAGCAGCAATCTAGCTGCGCGGTACCGTGCGCGGCCGGCCGTCGCGGTCGATCGCCACGTACGTGAGCGTCGCCTCGGTCACCTTGACGACCTTCGGGTCCGAGGGCCGGCGCTCGGCGTACACCTCGACGCTGACGGTGATCGAGGTGTTCCCGATCCTCACCAGGTCGGCATAGAAGGAAAGCACGTCGCCGACCTGCACCGGCTGCTTGAAGATGAACTCTTTCACGGCGACGGTCGCCACGCGGCCGCGGGCCGTGCGCCCGGCGAGAACGCCGCCGGCGATGTCGACGTGCGACATGATCCAGCCGCCGAAGATATCGCCGTTCTGGTTGGCGTCGGCGGGCATCGTCATGACGCGCAGCGCCGGCAGCTTGTTCTCGGGGAGCCGGTCCATCTACCGTTTTTGCGATTCCAGGTAGCGCAGCGGCCCGCCACGGAACGGAGCGAAGCCGGTGCCGAAGATGAGGCCGGCGTCGGCGAGGTCGGCGTCGGCGACGATGCCCTCGGCCACAGCGGCCCTGGCCTCGTTCAGGTACGGCGCGATCAGCGACTGCACCAGGGCGTCGTCGTACGCGTCGGGCCGGCCTTTCACCGGCCTGCCTTTCTCGTAGCGGTAAATCCCCTGGCCGGTTTTTCTTCCCAGATGCCCGAGCTTGACCTTGTTGGCGAGCACCTGCGGCACGTCGGCTTCATCCTTCGAGAATTTCTTCGCCAGCGCCTTCCCGGCGGCCAGGCAGATGTCGAGCCCGACGGTGTCGGCGAGCTCGGCCGGGCCCATCGGCATGCCGAAGTCTTCCATCGCGCGGTCGAGCGTCTCTGGCTTCACGCCCTGGTCGAGCATGCGGAACGCGTTGTACATGTAGGGGCCGAGCACGCGGTTGACGAGAAATCCCGGCGCGTCCTTCACCGGCAGCGGCAGCTTGTCGATGTGACGAACGAAAGCCGCGGCTTTTTTTACCAGCTCGGGATTTGTCTTCTCGGCCGAG
>VBBY01000039.1 GCA_005881595.1 Betaproteobacteria bacterium
AAACGCCGTCGGACTTCAGCGTCTTGCGGCAAAAATCGATCGCCGCGAACGCCAGGCCTGCAGCCCTGGCCTGGTCGACATTCGCAACTCCCGAGAGGTTCGGCGCGAGGTCCGAGAGCACGATGTCTGCCCTGACGCCCTCCAGCTTCGCTGCGCGGAAATCTCCCTGCATCATCTCTACGCCAGTGATGGGGGCAATCTTCAGTAAATCAATGGCGATGACGCGCCCGCCGGGCTTGACCCTGGCGGCGGCCACCTGCGACCAGCCGCCCGGCGCAGCGCCCAGGTCTACTACAGTGGCTCCGGGACGCAGAAGCTTCTCCTTCTCGTCTATTTCGAGAAGCTTGAACGCCGCGCGGGAGCGATAGCCCTGCTCCCGCGCCTTGCGCACGTACGGATCGGTGACATGGCGGCGCAGCCACTGTTTGTTCGACTTCGCCATGCGCGCTCTAGCGGCGAGTCTGGCTCCACGGCAGATTCATGACGCGGTCGCGGGTCCTTTCCAGGCTGCTCAGGTCCTGCGGGGTAGCGGAACGCAAATGGGGGTCGAGCGGGCGCCAGTGGAAGCGCCGCGCAAGCGCGTGAAGGCTGTCGTCGCTCAGCTCCGATTCGGCCAGGCGCCGCAGCTTGCCGCCCTCGACGGCGCCGAGGGCAATGCCATCCCTCAGCAGCACTCTATTTGCCGCCAGGGCAGGAACGCGGGCGTCCGGGGTGAGGATGCCGACCAGGTTCAACGGATCGGCGCCGCTCAGCGCGACCAGCTCCTCGCCTTTCTCGAGCTTGCGCACCGCGCGCAGCTTGCCGACGGCATCCGCGGCGGCGAACTGCTCGCCGCCGAAGCCGGCGACGAAACGCCCGCCGCGGATCTCGCCGCGCGCCTCGAGGCGCCGGTACAGCTTCACCAGATCGCGCCACGGCGGCAGCGATTCTCTCTGCAGCAAAGCGCGGAAAACAACCCCGTAACGCTTGAGCAGTCCCTGTGCGATCTGTTCTGTAGTGGTGTTTTTCTGGTTTAGCAGTGACCAGCGACCCGCGCTCTGCACCAGTCCATTGCGCCTGTGCTGCGGTGCGAGCAGCGCGCGCAAGCCGCTGAAGCTGTCCGCAGTCACCAGACCGGCGCTGACCAGCTCGGCGAGGCCGCGCTCGACGAGCGTCGGCAGCAAACCGGTCGCCGCGACGAGCTCGTTGAAGAACAGGGCACCGCGGCTCTTGAGGGCCTCGCTTACCGAGCGCGCCTCCGCTGAAACCGGCGCTTCGCTTTCCCCGGCCGCCAGCACATGCTGCCGCAACATCAGCGCGATCGGCGAGGAGCGCAGCGGCACTTTGCCCTCGCCGGGCGTGAGCCGGCCCCAGGCGACGCGGCCGCTGAGGCAGAGGCGGTCGATCTGCTCGGCGCCGTAGTCGCTGACCCGCGCCGGAAGCACATCGTGCTCCCATGCCGCCGCCGCCAGCTCGAAGCCCTCGAGCTGCTCGACGATCGCGGCCAGCCCTTCGGCGCCTTTCAGCTGCTCGCCCGCCGCGACATGCTGCCAATGCAGCAGGAAGCGCATGAAGTCGGCCGCGGCGACCGGCTCGATCTCGGAGCGCAGCCGGTTCAGCGTGTAGCGATGAATGCGCGCGAGCAGCCGACGATCGCACCATTCGAGCTCGCTCGTTCCGGGAGTGAAGCGGCCGCGCAGGATGCGCCCTTGCCCCTCCAGCTTGAGAAGTATGGAATTCTCTTTTTCTGCGATCGGGCCGAGAACTTCCATGCGGCTTGCCTGGAGCTCTTCGGCCGCATCGTCTTTGCGCTCCACGGCGTGCCAGCGCCCGTCTTGCTTGACCGCGCGAGAACCTAGCTCGCCCAGCAGCTCGCGCCATCGCGGCGTAATTTCCTCGTCGAGAAGATATCCGGCGACCATCAGCGCGTCGTAGAGCTCGTCGGCCGTGCTGGCCACCGGCCAGGCTTCCTCGCGCACGCGCTGGATCGCCGCCGGGTCGAGCGCGCCGAGATCGTCGGCGCTGCGCACCTCGGTGGCGCGCCGCGCGTACACGGCGCGTGCGCGGCGTTCCTCGAGCGGCGCGTCGTCGAGGAAGGTGTAGACCTGCGAATTCAGCATCTCGTGGCAGAGGACCGAGGGCTCGGGCGTGTCTTTGGCCAGCAGCTTCAGCTCGTCCGAGAAAAGCTTTTGCAGCTGGCGCACAAGGCCGGGCAGATCCAGCGCCTCTTCGAGCGAATCGCGCAGCGCCTGCTGGACCAGCGGGTGCTGCGGCACCTCGCGCGCACCCTGCAGGTTGTCGAGACAGGCCGCGGCGTCGGGAAAGACGTTCTGCAGCAGGTCCTCGGCATACATGCGCTGCAGCTGGTTCGGCACGCGCGCGCCGCCGCGGTTGCGCGGCACCGCGAGCGCGAGCGTGGTGCTCCAGCGCCAGCGCGTCTCGAAAATCGGCGAGTCGAGGACTGCCTGCACCAGTGTTTCGCGCGCCGAATCGGGATGCAGGTAGCGGAACACCTCCTGCAGCGCGAACGAATGCGACGCGCCGAGCGACAGGATGACGCCCTCTTCCGTCGCCGCCGCCTGCAGCTCGAAATTGAAGCCCTGGCAGAATTTCTTGCGCAGAGCGAGGCCCCAGGCGCGGTTGATGCGGCTGCCGAACGGCGCGTGCAGCACCAGCTGCATGCCGCCCGATTCGTCGAAGAAGCGCTCGAGCACCAGCGTCTGCGTGGTCGGAACGGCGCCTAGCGCGCGCTTGCCCTCGCCGAGATAGGCCGCGATCTGCTCCGCCGCGCCAGCGGGCAGGAAGTAATGCCCGACAAGAAAGTCGATGGCAGAACCGAGCTCTCCCTCGCGCCTCGGCACGTCGGGACCCGGCAGCAAGGCATCTGCGCCCGCGCGCAGCCGCGACACCGCCGCGGTCATTTCGTCGCTGCGCGCCGGCGCCTCGCCGAGCCAGAACGGCATCGAAGGCGGCTGGCCTTCAGCGTCCGCGACGCGCACCACGCCGTTGCCGATGCGCAGGATGCGCCAGGAGGTGTTGCCGAGCTGGAACACGTCGCCCGGCAGCGATTCGATGGCGAAGTCCTCGTTCAGCGTGCCGAGGAAGTGCCCTTCGGGCTCGAGCAGCACGCGGTAGTCGAACACTTCAGGGATCGCGCCGCCGTTGAGGATGGCGCTCATGCGCGAGCCCCTGCGAGCGCGCAACTGGCGCTCGATCGAGTCGTAGTGGATCAGCGCGCCGCGTCTGCCGTTGCGCGTGGCGTAGCCGCGCGAAAGCATCTCCACCACGTCCTTGAAATCGGATGGCTCGAGATTCTTATAAGGAAAAGCCCTGCGCACGAGACAGAACAGCGCGTCCTCCTCCCACTTTTCCTGCGCGGCGGTCTCGGCGACGATCTGCTGCGCGAGCACGTCGAGCGGCGCGTCGGGAATGGCGATGCGGTCCAGCTCGCCGTCTTGCACTGCTCGCAGCATCGCGGCGCACTCGATCAGGTCGTCGCGCGTGAGCGGGAATACCCGGCCCTTGGGCACCCCGCGCACCGTGTGACCCGAGCGCCCGACGCGCTGCAGGAGCGTGGCGATGCGGTGCGGCGAGGAAATCTGGCACACCAGGTCGACGTGGCCGATGTCGATGCCAAGCTCGAGCGAGGCGGTCGCTACCAGCACCTTGAGCCGGCCCTCGCGCAGCCTCGTCTCGGCATCGAGCCGCGCTTCCTTGGCAAGGCTGCCGTGGTGCGCCGCCACGTATTCATTACCTAATTTTTCGGATAGTTGATGCGCCATGCGCTCCGCCAAGCGGCGGGTGTTCACCGTGATGAGCGTCGTGCGGTGCGACTCGATCAGCTCGATCAGCCGCTCGTAGATCTCCTGCCACACCTCGCCGGACATGACCGCCTCGAGCGGCGATTTCGGCACTTCAATGGCCAGGTCGATGCGGCGTCGGTGGCCTTTGTCGACGATCGAGCAAGGCGCGCCATCTTTCAGGAATCTTGCCACCTCCTCGATCGGCTTTTGGGTCGCCGACAGGCCGATGCGCTGCAGCGGCCGGCCGCAGACGTGGTCGAGCCGCTCGAGCGACAGCGCGAGGTGGGCGCCGCGGCGCGATTGCACCACGGCATGGATTTCATCGACGATGACGACCCGGGCCGTCCGCAGCATGGCGCGCGAGCGCTCCGCGGTCAGCAGCAGGTAGAGCGACTCCGGCGTCGTCACCAGGATATGCGGCGGCGTGCGCAGCATCGCTGCGCGCTCGTTCTGGGGCGTATCGCCGCTGCGCACCGCGGCGGTGATTTTCACGTCCGGGGCGAGCGCCCGGATCTCGCGCCGCGGCTCGGCGAGGTTCTTATGAATATCGGCCGAAAGCGCCTTCAGCGGCGATACATAGATGACGCGCACTTCGTCAGGCAGGCCGCCCTGCTCCTTCGCTTCGCGCAGCAGCCGGTCGATCGCCGTGAGGAAGGCGGCGAGCGTCTTGCCCGAGCCGGTGGGCGCGGCGATGAGCGTATGCTCGCCGCGCCGGATGGCGCTCCAGCCTTCGAGCTGGGCGTCGGTGGGCTCGGCGAAGCGGCTCGCCCACCAGCGCTGGATGACGGGGTGAAAATCCTGGGGTAGCAAGGTCGTCATTTTGACATTAGATTTGCGGTTTCATTCATGTTGAATCCAGCCGAGCGCAAGGCGCTCCGGGCGCGCGCTCACAAACTCGAGCCGGTGGTCATGATCGGCGGCAAGGGGCTGACGGACGAGGTGCTTGCCGAGATCGACCGCGCCTTGACCGCTCACGAGCTGATCAAGGTGCGCGCCGCCGGGCTCGAGCGCGAGGCGCGCGAAGAGGCGTTCGCCGCCATCTGCCGGAAAACGGCAGCCGAAGCCGTCCAGCAAGTCGGTAAGATATGCGTGATCTTCCGGAAAAATCCGTGAGAGGCATGCTGGATCTCGAGCAATTGCGCGGACTGGTCTCGAAGGACGAGATCGAGACCGTGGTCGTCGGCTTCACGGACCACTACGGGCGGCTGTTGGGCAAGCGCTTCGACGCCGAGATGTTCGTCGAGGAGATCTGCAGCCACGGTGCCCATGCCTGCGACTACCTGTTGACCGTCGACATGGAGATGGCTCCGGTCCCGGGCTATCGCTTTGCCAATTGGGAGCTGGGCTACGGCGATTTTCATCTGGTGCCCGACCTCGGCACGCTGCGCCTCGCAAGCTGGCTAGACAAGACCGCGCTCGTGCTCTGCGACGTGAGAAGCGAGAAGACCCACGATCTCGTCGGCGTCGCGCCGCGCTCCATTCTTCGTCGGCAGGTCGACGCCGCAAGCGCCCTGGGATACAGCAGCTTCGCCGCCACCGAGCTCGAGCACTACCTCTTCCGCACGAGCTACCGCGACGCCGCCCGGCAGGGCTATCGCGATCTCGAGCCGGCAGGCTGGTACCTGGAGGACTATCACGTCCTGCAGGGCACGCGCACCGAGAGCTTCCACGCAGCGGCGCGCCGCCACCTCAAGCTTTCGGGGGTGCCGGTCGAGACCTCGAAAGGCGAATGGGGGCAAGGCCAGCACGAGCTGAACGTGCGCTACGCCGGCGCCCTCGAGATGGCGGACCGCCACGTCGTCTTCAAGCAATGCCTCAAGGAGCTCGCCGAGGCGGCGGGCATGAGCCTGACCTTCATGGCGAAGTTCGCCGCGGACCGCGCCGGCTCCAGCTGTCACATCCATTTCAGCCTGTGGCGCGATGGGAAAAATGTCTTCGAGAAAGGCGGCGAGGTGTTCCGCTGGTTCCTCGGCGGCTGGATCGCGCACGTGCCCGATGTGATGGTGTTCTACGCTCCGACGATCAACTCGTACAAGCGCTACGTGGATGCTTCCTGGGCGCCGACGCGGCTCGCCTGGAGCTACGACAACCGCACCGCCGGATTTCGCGTCGTCGGCAACGGGCAGAGCCTGCGCATCGAGTGCCGCATTCCCGGCGCCGACTGCAATCCCTACCTCGCCCTCGCAGCATCGCTCGCCTGCGGGCTGGAGGGCATCGCCGCGCGGCTCGAACCGCCCGAATGCTTCGTCGGCGACGTTTACGCGGCGAAAAACCTGCCGCGGGTGCCCTACACGCTCAGAGACGCAGTAAATCTTTTTTCGAGAAGCGAATTTACGAAGCGCGCGTTCGGCGACGAGGTCGTGGAGCACTACAGCCATTTCTTCCGCACCGAGGCGGCGGCCTTCGACACGGCGGTCACCGACTGGGAACACAAGCGATACTTCGAACGAATATGAGACTCAAAGACAAGGTTGCGCTGATCACGGGCGCGGGCAGCGGCATCGGCCGGGAGGCGGCGCTGCTCTTCGCCAAGGAGGGCGCGGCGATCGTGGTGGTCGACGTCAATGAACAGGCGGCGCGAGAGACTGCCGCATTGATCGACAAGGCAATCCATGTTCGCGCCGACGTGTCGAAAGCATCCGATTGCCAGCAGATGGTCGCGGCGGCGGAGCAGGCGTTCGGCAAGCTCGACGTGCTCTTCAACAACGCCGGCATCATGCACGCCAAGGACGACGACGCCGTCTCCACCGACGAGGGCATCTGGGATCTGACCCTCGACACCAACGCCAAGGGCGTGTTCCTCGGCTGCAAGTACGGCATCCCGGCGCTGCGCCGCGCGGGCGGCGGCTCGGTCATCAACACCGCTTCGTTCGTGGCGCGGCTCGGCGCGGCGACGCCACAAATCGCCTACACGGCGAGCAAGGGCGCGGTGCTCGCGATGACCCGCGAGCTGGCGGTGATCCACGCCCGCGAGAACATCCGGGTCAACGCGCTGTCCCCGGGACCGCTGCGCACCGAGCTCCTCATGAGCTATCTGAACACGGAAGAGAAGAGGCGCAGGCGCCTGGTGCACGTGCCAATGGGCCGCTTCGGCGAGGCGAAGGAAATCGCCCAGGCCGCCCTCTACCTCGCATCCGACGAATCGTCCTACGTCACCGGCACGGAGTTCCTGGTCGACGGCGGTCTCACCGCGGCCTACGTCACGCCGGAGTGACACAAAATGGTTGCAGAGCTGCCATGTTTATGGCAATGCCATTGCCATGAAAGCCACCATCGCCCCGACCCCGATGCAGTTGAAGAAGCGGGGCAAGGGGGTGGTCGCGGTGCCGGGCGTCGAACTGCCCGAGCTCACCGCCGAAAAGGTCCGCGAAACGTTGGAGCGCATCCGGCGTTGAAGGCGGCCGACACCACCTTGGTGATCGCCGCCTTCGCTTCGTGGCACGAAAGCCACGAGGTCGCGCGACGCGCCCTCAACGACGGGTTACGCTTGGTCGAGCACTGCGCGCTCGAGACCCACTGCGTGCTCACGCGGTTGCCTCCGCCTCACCGGGCTTCGGGCGATGTGGTCCGAGATTTCCTCATGGCGCGGTTTCCGCAACCGTTCCTGCGATTAGGCGCACGGGCCTACAAGGTCTTCATTTTCGGGTTGCCGGACCACGGAGTGACCGGCGGCGCGGCGTACGACGCGCTAGTGGCCGCAACTGCGGCCGGCTGCGGCGCCGAGCTCGTCACCTGCGATCGTCGCGCGCTGCCGATATACGAACGGTACGGGGTCCGGACCCGGCTTCTACCGTAGGCGATACTGATGAAACCGCTTCTCCAGAGGACGATCAGTCCGGTCGACGGCTCGGTCTATGTGGAGCGCGAGTTCGCCTCGGACCAGGCGATCGAAGCCGCGCTTGCGAAAGCGGTGTCGGCGCAGCCGGCGTGGAAGCAGGTGCCGGTTGCGGAAAGAGCCGCAATCTGCCGCCGCATGGCGGACTGGTGCGTGGCAAACGCCGACCAGCTCGGCGAGGAGCTGACGTGGCAGATCGGCCGCCCGATCGCGCAGAGCCCCGGCGAGATCCGCGGCGGCTTTCATGAGCGCGTCAAGTACATGAGCGGTATCGCCGAAGAGACTCTCGCTGATCTTGCGGTTGAAAAAAAGGCGGGCTTCCAGCGCTTCATCCGGCGCGAACCGCTCGGCGTGGTGCTGGTCCTCGCACCGTGGAACTACCCCTGGCTCACCTCGGTGAACGCCGTCGTGGCGGCGCTCCTCGCCGGCAACACGATAGTCCTGAAGATGGCGCAGCAGACGCCCCTCGTCGCCGAGCGCTACCGCCAGGCTTTCGCAGCCGCCGGCCTGCCCGATGGCGTGTTCCAGTTCCTTCACATCGATCACGAGTCGGCGGCACGCGTCATCGCCGACCCCCGCATCGGCTTCGTCGCCTTCACCGGCTCGGTCGGCGGCGGCCATGCGGTGCAGCGCGCCGCGGCCGGGCGCTTCGTCGCCACCGGCCTCGAGCTCGGCGGCAAGGACCCGGCGTACGTGCGGGCCGACGCGCCGCTGCAGGCGACGATAGAGAACCTGGTCGACGGCGCCTACTTCAACTCGGGCCAGTCCTGCTGCGCGGTAGAGCGCATCTACGTGCACCGGGCCGTGTTCAAGCCGTTCGTCGAGGGCTTCGTCGAGCTTGCCCGGCAGTACCGGCTCGGCAACCCGCTCGAGCGTCAGACCACGCTCGGGCCGCTGGTGCGCACCGATGCCGCCAACAGCGTGCGCGCTCAGATCCGCGATGCCCTCAACAAGGGGGCGAAGGCGCTTCTTGACCCGAAAGCGGACAGGGAAGGCACGCCGTACCTCGCGCCGCAAGTCCTCGTCGACGTCGATCACGGCATGGCGCTGATGACCGAGGAGACATTCGGACCGGTGGTCGGCATCATGGCCGTCGCGACCGACGAGGAAGCCGTCGGCTTGATGAACGACAGCCGCTACGGGCTGACGGCTTCGATCTGGACCGCCGATGCACAAGCCGCGATCCGGATCGGCGATCGCGTCGAAACCGGCACCTGGTTCATGAATCGCTGCGACTACCTGGATCCGGCGCTTGCCTGGACCGGAGTGAAGGACTCCGGGCGCGGCTGCACGCTGTCCCGGCTGGGACTGGAGAGCTTCACCCGTCCCAAGTCCTTCCATTTGCGACTGACCCTGTAATGCACATCGGCCTGCTCGAATGCGATCACGTCGCGGGGCGTTTTCCCGGCATCGCCGGCGGGTACCGCGAGATGTTCGCAGCGCTGCTCGGTCCGCACGCGCCCGGGCTTCGCTTCACCTACTACGATGCTTGCCACGGCGGCCTGCCTGCGGCGCCCGATGCCTGCGATGCGTACCTTTGCACCGGGTCGCAATTCTCGGTCTACGATTCTTTCAGCTGGATCGGCGGCCTCGCCGGCTTCTTGCAGCGGCTGCACGAGCTGCGCAAGCCGTTCGTCGGCATCTGCTTCGGCCACCAGGTGCTGGCCCAGGCTCTGGGCGGAGAGGTGAAGCGCGCCGCTCGGGGCTGGGGCGTTGGCGTTCTCGACATGACGATTCTGCGGCAGGAAGCCTGGATGCAACCGGCGCAGGCGCGCTGCAGGCTCCAGTACATGCATCAGGACCAAGTCCAGCGTCTGCCCGCGGACAGCGTGGTCCTCGGGCAGAGCGAGCATTGCGAGGTCGCCATGCTCCGTGTCGGCGAAACCATGCTCGGCATCGAAGGCCATCCCGAGTTCACGCGGGCTTACCACCAGGCGCTCATCCGTTCGCGCGCCGCTCGCATCGGCGCCGAGCGCGCGCAGGCCGCTCTGGCCAGCCTTGAACAGCCAACCGACGGGCCAGTCGTCGGCCGTTGGATCGCCGAGTTCCTGCAGCGCAAGGCTTAGCGGCCGCCGCCGCTGCTGCCGCCGCCCTTCTTCGAATAGACCCTCGGATCCCATTCCGAGTAATACCAGAGCACGCGGTCGCCGGAATCGAAGATCACGTGCAACAGCTTGGTGACGCCGTAGTCCTGGTAGCGATAGCTCCAGGAGCGAGTGCCATTCGCGTAGGCCCGCTGCTCCGGGCTCGCCCCGACGACCGAGCTGACCTCGGCCTGGGTCATGCCGGCCTGCAGCTTGCGGATGTTCTCGGGCGTGAGCAGATTGCGCACCTCGCGCACGCGCTCGTCCGGCCCGAACGTGACGCGGTAGATGTAGTAGCCGTACGGCTGGCGCGTGTAGTCCCAGTACGCTTCGTTATCCGCCAGCCTGCCTTCGGCGATCGGCTTGCCGAGCAGCGCGCCGACTTCGTCCTTCGCCATGCCCGGGGTGACAACGCCCGACACGTCGTACGCCGCGCAGCCGGCGAGAGCGACGCAGGCGGCCAGGAACGGCGATTTATTCATAGCGCACGTCGAGGATATCGTAGCGCTTGACGCCGCCGGGGGTCTGCACCTCCACCTTCTCGCCGGATTCCTTGCCGATGAGGGCGCGGCCGAGCGGCGAGCTGTAGGAGATCTTGCCGGCCTTGATGTCGGCCTCGTCCTCGCCGACGATCTGCCAGGTCGCCTTCTCGCCGCCGTCCTCCTCGACGTCCACCGTGGCGCCGAACACGCAGCGGCCCTCGGCATCGAGCAGCCTGGGGTCGATCTCCTGCGCGTTGGCGAGCTTCGACTCGATGTCGCCGATGCGCGCCTCGATGAAGCCCTGGCGCTCGCGCGCCGCGTCGTACTCGGCGTTCTCGGACAGGTCGCCGTGCGAGCGCGCATCGGCGATCGCCTGGGTCACCGCCGGCCGCTCGACGCTCCGCAGCCGCTGCAGCTCTTCGCGCAGCAGCTCGGCGCCGCGCCGGGTCATCGGGGTCTTCGGCATGTCAGGAGCTTACTGCGGGTTCGGCGGCGGCGCGCCGCAGTTTCGCGTGCAGGTCCTGTAGGCGGTAGGGCTCGAGCTGCGCCAGGTGCTTCATGCCGGCGCACGCCGCCTTGGCGCCCGCGATGGTCGTGTAATAAGTAACGCGCCGCGCGAGCGCGGTGGTGCGGATCGAGCGCGAGTCGGAGGTCGCGGTGCGCGTCGCCTCGACCGTGTTCACGATGAAGCTCACCTCGCCGTTCTTGATCATGTCGACGATGTGCGGGCGGCCCTCGGCCACCTTGTTCACCTGCGTCACGGCGATGCCGTGCGATTTCAGGATCGCCGCGGTGCCGCGCGTGGCGAGCAGCGAAAAGCCCAGCTCGACCAGGTCTAGCGCGACCTGCACCGCGGCGTGCTTGTCGGCGTCGCGCACGCTGATGAAGGCCCTGCCGCCCTGCGGCAGGCGCACGCCGGCGGCGAGCTGCGACTTCACGTACGCCTCGCCGAAGGTCTCGCCGACGCCCATCACCTCGCCGGTCGACTTCATCTCCGGGCCGAGGATGGTGTCGACCCCGGGGAACTTGGCGAACGGGAACACCGCTTCCTTCACGGAGAAATACGGCGGCGTCACCTCTTCGCTCGCCTGCTGGTCCTTCAGGCTCTTGCCGGCCATGCAGCGTGCCGCGATCATGGCGAGCGGCACGCCGGTGGCCTTCGACACGTAGGGCACGGTGCGCGAGGCGCGCGGATTCACTTCCAGCACGAAAACCGTGTCGCGCTGGATCGCGTACTGCACGTTCATCAGGCCCAGCACCTTGAGCGCTTTCGCCATCAGAGCGGTCTGGCGCCGCAGCTCGCGCTCCAGGTGGCTGGCGAGCGAGTGCGGCGGCAGGCAGCAGGCCGAGTCGCCCGAGTGCACGCCCGCCTGCTCGACGTGCTCCATGATGCCGCCGATCAGGACGTTCTTGCCGTCGCACACGCAATCGACGTCGATCTCGATGGCGTCCGCCAGGTAGCGGTCGAGCAGCACCGGCGAATCGTTCGACACCTTGACCGCCTCGCGCATGTAGCGCTCGAGGTCCTCCTGCATGTGCACGATTTCCATCGCGCGGCCGCCGAGCACGTAGCTCGGGCGCACCACGACCGGGTAGCCTATCTCCTGCGCGAGCTTCACCGCCTCCTCGGCAGAGCGCGCGGTGCGGTTGGGCGGCTGGCGCAGCTTCAGCTTGGTCAGGAGCTGCTGGAAGCGCTCGCGGTCCTCCGCCATGTCGATCGATTCGGCGCTGGTGCCGATGATCGGCACGCCGGCTGCCGCCAGCTCGCGCGCGAGCTTCAGCGGGGTCTGTCCGCCGTATTGCACGATCACTCCCCAGGGGCGCTCCTTGTCGACGATCTCGAGCACGTCCTCGAGCGTGAGCGGCTCGAAGTAGAGGCGATCCGAGGTGTCGTAGTCGGTCGACACCGTCTCCGGGTTGCAGTTGACCATGATGGTCTCGAACCCGTCATCGCGCAGCGCAAGCGCGGCGTGCACGCAGCAGTAGTCGAACTCGATGCCCTGCCCGATGCGGTTCGGCCCGCCGCCGAGCACCATCACTTTCTTCTTGCCGGTGGGATTCGCCTCGCACTCCTCCTCATAGGTGGAGTACAGGTAGGCGGTGCGCGTCGCGAACTCGGCGGCGCAGGTGTCGACGCGCTTGTAGACCGGGCGGATGCCGAGCTCGCGTCGCCTTTGCCTGACCAGCTCCTCCTTTGAATTGAAGAGGTACGCCAGGCGCCGGTCGGAGAAGCCTTTCCTCTTAAGAACCTTGAATCTTTCCTTATCGATTTCTTCGAGCCTGCGGTCATCGAGCTCCATCTCCAGCTCGACGATCTCCTTGATCTGGTCGAGGAACCACGGATCGATCCTGGTGAGGCGCTGCACCTCCTCGAGCGTGAAGCCGTTCTCGAAGGCATCGCCGACATACCAGATGCGCTCCGGCCCCGGCTCGCCGAGCTCCTTCTCGAGGGTCTCGCGGTCGCGCGTGCGCTGGTTGAGGCCGTCGACGCCGATCTCGAGGCCGCGCAGCGCCTTCTGGAACGACTCCTGGAAAGTGCGGCCGATCGCCATCACCTCGCCCACCGACTTCATCTGGGTGGTGAGCCGGTCGCTGGCTTGCGGGAACTTCTCGAACGCGAAGCGCGGCAGCTTGGTGACCACGTAGTCGATCGTCGGCTCGAACGAGGCCGGCATGAATTGTCCACCGAGGCCGCCGGCGACGTCGTTGGCGATCTCGTCGAGCGTATAGCCCACCGCGAGCTTCGCCGCCACCTTGGCGATGGGAAAGCCCGTGGCCTTGGAGGCCAGGGCCGACGAACGCGACACGCGCGGGTTCATCTCGATGATCAGCATGCGCCCGTTCTCGGGATTGATCGCGAACTGCACGTTCGAGCCGCCGGTGTCGACGCCGATCTCGCGCAGCACCGCGCTCGAGGCGTCGCGCATGATCTGGTATTCCTTGTCGGTGAGCGTCTGCGCGGGCGCCACCGTGATCGAATCCCCGGTGTGCACCCCCATCGGGTCGAGGTTCTCGATCGAGCAGACGATGATGCAGTTGTCGTTGCGGTCGCGCACCACCTCCATCTCGAATTCTTTCCAGCCGAGCACCGATTCCTCGATCAGCAGCTCGCGCGTCGGCGAGGCTTCCATCCCGCGCTCGCAGATCGCCACGAACTCCTCGCGGTTGTACGCGATTCCGCCGCCCGTGCCTCCCAGCGTGAAGGACGGCCTGATCACCACCGGGAAGCCGATGCCGGCCTGCACCTGCAGCGCTTCCTCCATCGAGTGGGCGAGCGAGGAGCGCGGCGAGTCGAGGCCGATTTTCTTCATCGCCAGCTTGAACTTCTCGCGGTCCTCGGCCTTGTCGATCGCCTCGCGCGAGGCGCCGATCATCTCGACTCCGAATTTTTCGAGGACGCCCTCGCGGGCGAGATCGAGCGCGCAGTTGAGCGCCGTTTGCCCGCCCATCGTCGGCAGCAGCGCGTCGGGCCGCTCCTTCTCGATGATGCGCGCCACCACCTGCCAGGTGATCGGCTCGATATACGTGGCGTCGGCCATCTCCGGGTCGGTCATGATGGTCGCCGGGTTCGAGTTCACCAGGATCACCCGGTAGCCCTCGGCGCGCAGCGCCTTGCACGCCTGCGCGCCGGAATAGTCGAACTCGCAGGCCTGCCCGATGACGATCGGCCCCGCGCCGATGATCAGGATCGACTGGAGGTCAGTTCTTTTTGGCATCGATCATCTTCGCGAAGCGGTCGAACAAATAGCCGATATCGTGCGGCCCGGGGCTCGCCTCGGGATGCCCCTGGAAGCAGAACGCCGGCCGATCCGTGCGCGCGAAGCCCTGGAGCGAGCCATCGAATAGCGAGACGTGCGTCGCTCTGAGATTGGGAGGTAGCGTAGCAGGATCGACAGCAAAACCATGGTTTTGGCTGGTGATGACTACGCGCCCAGTGTCGAGATCCTTGACCGGATGGTTTGCGCCGTGATGGCCGAACTTCATCTTCACGGTCTTGGCGCCTGAAGCGAGGCCCATCAGCTGGTGTCCGAGGCAGATGCCGAACACCGGGATGACCGTGGTATCGAGGATCTCGCCGATCGCCTCGATGGCGTAGTCGCAGGGCTCCGGGTCGCCGGGGCCGTTGGACAGGAACACGCCGTCCGGCTTCATTCTCAGAGTTTCTTTTGCGGGAAACTGCGCGGGGACCACGGTGACGCGCGAGCCGCGCTCGGCAAGCATACGCAGGATGTTGCGCTTGATGCCGTAGTCATACGCGACGACGTGAAAGCGCGGCTGCTCGATCTCGCGGTAGCCCTTGCCCAGCTCCCAGCGGCCTGCGCTCCATTCATACGGATTCTGTGCGGTGACCACCTTTGCCAGGTCCATTCCCGCGAGCCCGGGGAAGTCTCTTGCTTCGGATAAAGCAAACTCTGCGTCGGCTTCGCCCGCCATCAGGCAGCCGCTCTGCGCGCCCTGGCTGCGCAGAAGCCGCGTCAGCCTGCGGGTATCGATGTCCGCGATGGCGACGACGTTCTGCTCCTTCAGGAAGGAATCCAGCGTCCGCGGCGAGCGCCAGCTCGAATGCAGCCGAGGAAGATCGCGCACCACCAGCCCGGCGGCGTAGATGCGGTCCGATTCCCAGTCATCGTCGTTCACGCCGGTGTTGCCGATATGGGGATAGGTCAGGGTGACGATCTGCCGGAAGTAGGACGGGTCGGTGAGGATTTCCTGGTATCCGGTCATGGCGGTGTTGAACACCACCTCGCCGACGGCAATGCCGCGCGCGCCGATGGAGCGGCCCTGAAACACCGTCCCGTCGGCGAGGACGAGCACGGCGGAATCAAGGTCAGCCACAGTACTAACTCCAGGAGTCGACGTGAAAAGCGGGAAAGGCTGCGCGCCCCTCCCGCTCAATTGAAGGTGGAATTATACGCGCTTGACTAGCTCAGGCCAAGCACGTGAAACATGTCGTAGAGGCCGGCGGGTCGGTCTTTCAGCCATTTTGCCGCGCGCAGCGCGCCCGCGGCGTAGGTCATGCGGCTCTGCGAGCGCGCGGCCAGTTCGACGCGCTCGCCGGTGCCGGCGAAGATCACGGTGTGCTCGCCGACGATGTCCCCGCCGCGGATCGCGTGGAAGCCGATCTGGGCAGCGGGTCTTTCCCCGGTATCGCCTTTCCTGCCGTGGGTCGCCACGCGCTCCAGATCACGGCGCAGAGCCTTGGCGACAATTTCCCCGAGCTTCAGGGCCGTACCGGAGGGCGCGTCCACCTTGTGGCGATGGTGCGCCTCGACGATCTCGACGTCGTAGTCCTTGCCGAGCGCCCCGGCGGCGGTCTGCGCCAGCCTGAACAGCACGTTCACGCCGACGGCGAAATTGGGCGACATCACCACCGGGATTCGCCGGCTCGCCTCCAGAATGGATTTCTTCTGAATCTCCGAGAATCCGGTGGTGCCGATCACGATCGGCTTGGCATGCGTGACACAGGCCTCCAGGTGCTCGAGCGTGCCTTCCGGCCGCGTGAAGTCGATCAGCACCTCGGCGGTGGCGAGCGCGCGCAGGTCCGAGCCCACCTTCACGCCGCCGCCCAGCTCCTTGCCGAGCGCCGGGCTGCCCGGCACATCGAGCGCCACCGCGAGCGACAGCTCGCGGTCGGCGAGCACCGCGTCGATCAGCGTGCGGCCCATCCGGCCGCCGGCGCCGGCGATGGCGAGCTTCATCGGCCCGCTCCCGCGGGCACGACGTCGCCGTCCACGCGCACCAGCTTTCCGTCCTCGAAAAACACCACCAGCTTGCGCTGCTCGCGCGCGCCGCTCGGCAGCTCGCGCGAGTAAACGTAGTCCCAGCGCTCGCCGTGGAAGATGTCGATGAGCAGCGGCGTGCCCAGCGTGGAGCGCACCTGGTCCTTCGACATCCCCGCCTTGAGCTGCGCCACCATGTCCTGCGACACGAAATTGCCCTGCTGCACCTCCATCTTGTACGGCGTGATGCCGGGAATGCGCGGCACGCCGCAGCCTGCGAGCGACGCGGCGAGGATCAGGATTGCGGATCTGGTCATGGGCCTATAATGATAGTCGATGAGCAGCGCGCAAAGCCTCAAGGACAGCGGGCTGAAGGCCACCCTTCCGCGCCGCAAGATCCTCGAGCTGTTCGAGGCGAGCAAAGTGCGCCATCTTTCCGCCGAGGACGTGTACAAGGCGCTCCTGGCGGAAGGCATCGACATCGGGCTCGCCACCGTGTATCGCGTGCTCACGCAGTTCGAGCAGGCGGGCCTGCTGGCGCGACAGCATTTCGAGACCGGCAAGGCGGTGTTCGAGCTCAACCAGGGCGGCCATCACGACCACCTGCTGTGCCTGCAGTGCGGCCGCGTCGAGGAGTTCTACGACTCCGAGATCGAGAAGCGGCAGACCGACGTGGCGCGCCAGCGCGGCTTCCAGCTGCACGGGCATTCGCTGGCGCTGTACGCCGACTGCATCAAGCAGGACTGTCCCTATCGGCCGGCCTAGCCGGCGTCCAGAAGCTCCGCGGCGTGCTTGCGCGCCGTGCTTTCCGATCCCCCCAGCATGCGCGCCAGTTCCTCGATCCGCGCCGCGCGGTTCAGAAGTGAAGCCTGTACGTTCACTTTTCCCCTGGAAGCCGATTTCACGACCAGCCACTGCTGATCGCCGTTGGCGGCGACCTGCGGCAGGTGGGTGACGCAGAGCACCTGGCGCTCCTTGCCGAGGCTTCGCAACGCCCTGCCGATCGTCTCGGCGACGCTGCCGCCGATGCCGGCATCGACCTCGTCGAAAACCAGCGTGCCGACCGGCGAAGCCTTCGCCGCGACCATCTGGATCGCCAGGCTGATGCGCGAGAGCTCGCCGCCGGAGGCGACCCGCGCGAGCGGGCGCAGCGGCAGGCTCGGGTGCGAGGCCACCTGGAACTCGACTTCCTCGGCCCCCGCCGCGCCGGGTTCGTCAAGCTTTTTCAGCAAGACCTCGAACCTGCCCCCCGCCATCGCGAGCTGCTGCATGCCCGCCGTCACCGCCTTCGAAAGCGCCTGCGCGCCATGCTGGCGCCTGGCCGTGAGCTTCTTCGCCGCGGCCTCGTAACGCAGCCGCGCCGCGGCGACTTCGCGCTGCAGCGCCTCGGGGTCGACGGCCAGCTCGAGCTCCGCGAGGCGCTTTTCCAGCTCCGCATGCCGCTGCGGCAGGTCCTCGGGCCTCACCCTGTGCCTGCGGGCGGCGGCGTGCAGCGCCTCGATGCGCTCCTCGACCGCGCGCAGCGCGTCGGGATCGAGATCGACGCGCGACGCATAATGGCGCAGCTCGCGCACCGCCTCGCCGGCCTGTGCTGCGGCGGACTCGACCAGCTCGACGATCGGTCCCAGGCGCGCATCGTGCGCCGACAGCGCGCGCAGGCGGCTCGCCACGGCGCTGAGCTGCGCCAGCGCTGCGCCCTCGGACTCGGTCAGCGCCTCGAGCGCCGACTGCGCGCCCGCGAGAAGGCTCGAGCCGTGCTGCAGGAGGCTGTGCTCGGCGGCGACGCGCTCCCATTCTCCCTCCACCGGGGAAATTCTTTTCAATTCAGTGACCCGGTCCTGGATCTCCGCACGCTCGGCCTCCCTTGCCGCGTAGTTCTTCTGCGCCTCGGCCGCTATGGCCTCGAGCCGCTTCCAGTCGCGATAGGAGTTCCGGGCGTCCGAGGCGAGCGGCTCCGCCCCGGCCTGCGCATCGAGCAGCTCGCGCTGCGCGGCGGCGCGCAGCAGCGACTGGTGCAGGTGCTGGCCGTGAATGTCGACCAGGTATTCGCCGGCCTCTTTCAGCTGGGCCAGCGTGGCGGCATGGCCGTTGATGAAGCAGCGCGAGCGGCCTGAGCCATCGACGGTTCTGCGCAGGATCACCTGGCCCGGGTCGCCGCTCAGGTCGCGCTCGGCGAGCCACGCGGCCAGCGCGCCCTTGGGATCGACGTCGAACTCGGCCGCCAGCTCCGCCCGCTCGGCACCGCCGCGCACCGCCGCAGCATCGCCGCGGCCGCCGACGAGCAGCTCGATGGCGTCCACCAGCATCGACTTGCCGGCGCCGGTTTCGCCGGTGAGCACGGTGAATCCGTCGCCAAAATCGATCGATGACTCTTCAATCAGCACGAACCCCCGGATGTCGAGCGCGCGCAGCACGGCCCTACTCCAGGTCGCGGTTCTTCTCGAGTACTTCGCTCCAGCGCAGCTTCTCGCGCAGCGTGGCGAAGTAGCTGTAGCCCGGCGGGTGCACGAAGCGCACCGCGTCCGCAGAGCGCTTGAGCAGCAGGCGGTCGCCCTGCTGCATGTCGGCGAGCGCAAAGCCGTCGAAATGCGCCCGCGCGTCGAGCGCGCGCACCAGCACGATCTCGATCATCATGCGGTCGCTCACGCTCACCGGGCGCGCGGAAAGGGTGTGCGGGTTGAGCGGCACCAGCGCGAACGCCGGCACCGCGGGATGCAGGATCGGGCCTTGCGCCGACATCGCGTAGGCGGTCGAGCCGGTCGGCGTGGCGACGATCACGCCGTCGGCGCGCAGGGTGTAGACGAACTCGCCGTCGATCAGCAGGTTGAACTCGATCAGGCGCCCCTGCGAGCCCTTGCCGACGACGGCCTCGTTGAGCGCGATGGTCTGCAGGACCGATTTATTATTTCTCTTTATTTCAGCTTCCAGCAGCGCGCGCTCTTCAATGCTGTACCTGCCCTCGAGGATCGCGCCGATGCTCGAGCGCATGTCGTCGTGGCCGATGTCGGTCATGAACCCGACGCGGCCCTGGTTCACGCCGACCAGGGGCACGTGGTGGCGCACGAGATTGCGCGCCGCGGCGAGCATCGTGCCGTCGCCGCCGACGACGATCGCGAGCTTGGCCTCGGCGCCGATCGCCGCGTAGTCGACGCCGCGCAAGCCGAGGTCGGACGCGGTCTCGCGCTCGATCAGCACTTCGCAGCCGCGCTGTTCGAGCATCTCGCGCAGCTCCCGCAGCGACTGGGCGATCTCGGCACTGCGCAGCTTGCCGATCAGGGCGACGCGGCCGAAGCTCGGCCTGACTGCGGCGTGCGGCATGCGCTCGAGTGTACAATGATTTTCATGCTCGACAAGCGCGCGCAAGTCCTGCTCAAGACCCTGATCGAGCGCTACATCGCCGAGGGCCAGCCGGTCGGCTCGCGCACGCTGTCGAAGCACTCCGGGCTCGACCTGTCGCCGGCGACGATCCGCAACGTGATGTCGGACCTGGAGGACATGGGATTCATCGCCAGTCCGCACACCTCGGCCGGCCGCGTGCCGACTCCGGCGGGGTACCGCTTCTTCGTCGATACGCTGCTGGTGGTGAAGCCGCTCGAGACGCGCGAGCTGGATCGCCTCGAGGGCGAGCTGCATCCCGACAACCCGCAGCGCGTGATCCACGCGGCCTCGCAGCTGCTCTCGCAGCTGACCCAGTTCGCAGGCGTGGTGATGACTCCGCGCCGCCACGCCGTCACCTTCAAGCACATCGAGTTCCTCAGGCTGTCCGAGAAGCGCATCCTGCTCATTGTCGTGACGCCCGACGGGGACGTGCAGAACCGGATCCTGTTCACCGAGCGCGACTTCGCCGCCTCCGAGCTCGTCGAGGCCGCCAACTACGTCAACCAGAACTATTCCGGCCAGAGCTTCGAGGACGTGCGCGCGCGGCTGCAGGGCGAGCTGCGCGAGATCGGGCAGGACCTGATCAAGCTGATGAGCGCCGCGCTCGATGCCGGCAACCGCGCGCTCGCCGAGGGCAGCGAGCAGTACGTGATCTCGGGCGAGCGCAACCTGCTTTCGGTGCAGGGGCTGTCGCAGGACATGTCGCGGCTCAAGCAGCTGTTCGAGCTGTTCGAGCGCAAGACCTCGCTGTTCCAGATCCTCGACGTGTCGCTGCGCGGCCAGGGCGTGCAGATCTTCATCGGCGGCGAGTCGGGCGTCACCGCCCCCGACGACGTCAGCGTGGTGACCGCGCCCTACAAGGTCGACGGCGAGGTCGTCGGCACGGTGGGCGTGATCGGCCCTACGCGCATGGCCTACGACCGCGTCATCCCGATCGTCGACGTGACCGCGAAGCTCCTTTCAAGCGCCTTGTCCCAGCACTAGAACGAATACGGGATGTTGAGCGAGAAGCCGAAATCGGGGCCTTCGCCTCCCAGGCGCACCGACAGCTGCGGCTCCACGAACAGGCCACGCGCCAGCATCCACGTCGTGCCGAGCTGAAGCTGGTAGCGCTCGCGCGGCGGCGGAATCGAGACCCCGTCGGGCGAGCGCGCGTTGCGGTAAGTGCCGACGACAAGCGTGCTCAGCGCAAGCGAATCGTTGAGCGCGTAGGTATAGCCGAGGTTCAAGCCGAAATTGTGCTTCGCGAGCGAGCGGCGCGAATCGGCCGGATCGAGGTTCATGCCGTGCAGATAGCTGACGCCAGCGAAGAGGACCGCCGGGTCGTAGCTCTTCGAAAGCACGATGCCGCCGCCGATCCCCTTGTCGCCGGCGCCGGTGGGCAGGACCGCGTCGATGCTGGCGATGACGTTGGGGCGCCCGGCGCGCTCGCGCGAGGCCACGGTCAGCAGCGAAGCCGAGGCGTCACCTAGGAAGCTGTCACGCGTGACCGTTGGCGCCGTCGTGCCTGCGATGGTTGCGTCGGTGAAGGTCGACGTACGGCGCCATACGTACGGCGAGCGCACCATAGCCTGCACGTCGTCCAGCACTCCGTAGCGCAGCGCCGCCGTGGCGCCGATGGTGCGCTGCTCGGCTCTCACCACCGGGAGCAGCGTCCGCTCGCTGTGCGAATACGACAAGCCGAGATCGAGCGTGGTGCGCCCCCGCTTGAGCAGCACCCCCTGGTCGCGCAGTGCGATTTCCTCCGCGGTCAGGCCGCTACGCGGTTCCCCTACGGTTGCCGGCGGGCTGGCGGGCGGTGCCTGGCGCCCGCGGATCGAAGAGAGCTCTTCCCCCTTCAGCCACTCCAGCAGCGCGGGCCTGGAGAACCGCCACGCCTCGCCGACTCGGCGCGCGGGAATGCGCTGCGATTCGGCGAGCGCCTTCACAGTCTCAGGCGTGGCGCGCAAGAATGCCGCCGCCTCCTCGAGGTCCATGACCTCGGCCTCGGCCGCAAAGCCGGGCGCCGCGGCCGCCAGTGCAAACGACAACCCGAGCGCCCACCGCTGCATGCTCACCTGGTGGGGGCGAGGGATGGTAAGGGCGTGCCGATCGACATCAGGCGTTCCGCGCTCAGCACCTCCGGCGGCGGCTCGGCCATGCCGGCAAGTTGCAAGGGATAGCGCTCCGGCCATTGCCCCGTGGCGCGCTCCACAGCGAATATCACGCCGCGGCCGGACTCGTCGGCCCACATGTCGACGAAGCGATAGAACGGCATGCGGACATTGCCAAGCGAGGGGTCGGCAACGTACACCCGATCGCCTTGGACCCCCTTCAAGACCGCGAAATGCGCGTAGCCGCCGGGCTTGACGAATACGATCACCGGGCGCGAGAGTTTTGCGAGCTGGTCGTGGTGCAAGCGGAAGCCCTGTGCCTTGTGACCCCGCGTCTGCGCGAGTCGCTGCAGATCGCGCAGGGAGAGGCCTTTGCGTTGCAGCTCGGTGAGCTCGTCGGACTTCAACGACTCGAGCAGCGCTCGCAGCAACCCGTCTTCATCGACGCGATCGTTCAAGCCGTAAGTGAGAAGCGTCGCGAGCGACGCCGCGCCGCATGAATAGTCGTAGCGCTGCTTTACGACACCCGCGTCACGCAGCGCGCGAAGAGAGGTGACGCCGGTTTCGAGCCATGCGGTCCCGGACCTCACCACGACGCGCGCGTCGGCGGCCGTCCCGACGCGCGGCACGCACGCCAGCATTCCGCCCAGCGCAACGCAGGCGGTCCAGGTCCGTGCGGCGGCAAGGAGGCGGCTACTAAGAATACAAGACTAGGGGCAGAGCGAGCTCGTGCATGGCGTGAGGATGTTGAACTTCGCAAAAAGGGCGTTGATCTGCACTGCGTTGGCTAGAAAGTAATTCGCCAGCGCGGTGACCTTGGCCGCCAAGTCCCCGTTCAGCGTCGCAGCCAGCCCGAGCAGAGCGGCCGCGATATCGTAAGCGTTGAGCTCGCCGGAGATCGCCTCCATCTCCTCGACGGACAGCGCCTGGGCGTCGACGCCCTCCAAGGCGGAAAATCCACCCTGCGGGCCCTGGGCGAACGCGGGGACGGCGAACAGCGCCCCGCTAAGCATAGCCGCGGCAAACACGTTTCTGCCTTTCATGGCTGGCTCCTTTCATGGTGTGTAATAAATGCCCTCTACCTTGCCCATCCCGTTATTTCACCACGCTTTTGATCCTGTGCGGTAGAGTGCGCCGCTTGTGCAGTCCAGCCGCAGCGCCGTTCTGCTCGTCAACCTCGGCACTCCCACCGCCCCTACCGCGGAGGCGGTGCGTGCTTATCTTGCTGAGTTCCTTTCCGACCCGCGGGTGGTGGAGCTGCCGAGACTCCTTTGGCTGCCGATCCTTCACGGCATCGTCCTGCGCACCCGGCCGGCGAAATCCGCCGAAAAGTACCGCCTGATCTGGACCGCCGAAGGCTCTCCTCTGGCGGTGCACACCGCCCGCCAAGCAAACCTGCTCGCGCAAGAAACCGGCTCGAAGGTCGAGTACGCCATGCGCTACGGCGGGCCGACGATCGCATCCGCCCTTGCGAAGCTTTCGAATCCGGTCGTCTTGCCCCTGTATCCCCAGTACTCGGCCAGCACCACCAGCAGCGTGCTCGACTTGCTGCCGCCGAGCGTTCGCGTGGTGAGGGAGTTCCACGACCATCCAGCTTATATCCACGCGCTCGCCGCGAACGTCGACAGACACTGGGCCGAGCATGGGCGCGGCGAGAGGTTGGTGATGAGCTTCCACGGCCTGCCGCAGCGTGCGGTGGATCGGGGCGATCCGTACCAGAGACATTGCCTCGCCACCGCTGAATTGCTCGCGCGAAGCCTCGGCCTTTCGCGGGAAGCGTTCGTCGTAACTTTCCAGTCGCGCTTCGGCTTCGCCGAGTGGCTGCAACCCTATACGCAGCCGACGCTGGTCGCCATGGCCAAGGCCGGAACGAAACGGGTAGACGTCGTCTGCCCCGGATTCGTTTCCGACTGCCTTGAGACGCTGGAGGAAATCGGCATCGCGGCGCGCCAGGCCTTTCTCGCGGCCGGCGGCCGCGAGTTTCACCTCGTTCCCTGCCTGAACGAATCGCCGGAGTGGATCGCGGCGCTCGAGCGGCTTGCGCTCGGCTAGCGCCCGAGCAGGCCCTTCAGCCGGTCCCTGACCTTGTCGCCGACTTTGCTCTTCACCAGGTCGCCGGCCACCGCGCGGTAGTCGACTTCGTACTTCATCGCGTCAAGGGGGCCGGCCAGCTTCACCGGCACGGTGGTGGTGGTGCCGACGACGGAAGCCTTGACCACGTAGTTGATGGCCGATCTGCCGATGTCGATGTCACCGCTGCCGCCGATGCGCAGCAGCGGCGACTTGACGTCGAGGTCCTCGTTGTGCGCGACGCCGTTCTTGATCGAGAAGCTCGCGGAAAGCTCCGAGAAGTCGGTCCTTTCCCTGCTGTCAGCCGCCTGCCCCGACTGCTTGCCGGCCGCGGCGCGCGCTTTGCGCAGCAGTCCGGCAATGTCGATGCCCTTGATCGCGCCGTCGCGCAGGCGCACTTTCGCGGCGCCGGAAAGCGATCGCTTCATCGCGCCCGCCGTCGCTCCGGCCGCGGCGAGCTCGAGCGCCACATTGCCCTTTCCTTCCAGGCGATCCTGGTGCGCGACGTCCCTGAGCAGCGGGCCGATCGACACGTTCGACAGAGTCTCCTTCAGCGCGATGCGGTTTGCGTTGCCGTCGAGGGACAGGGCGCCGCTCAGCTCGCCCCCGTACAGGCTGGCCGAGTGCGGGCTGATTTCGGCACGGCCGCCGGCGGCCTTGAGCTGGGCCTTCAGCCTCGAGAGCTTGAGACCTTGCACTTGCAGCGCCCCGATCTGTAGCTGTCCCTGCGCATTGAGGCCTTTTAGCCCTGAGAGATCTACCGCAGCATCCGGCTTGTTCTCCCCAGCGGCGAGATAGTGGTCCAGATTGATCCGATCGATGTCGAGGTCGAAGCGGTAGGAAGGCTGCGCCGTGCGCGCCATCGCGAGCTTGCCCTTGATGCTCGATTCGTCGAGCCTGGCGGTGAAGTCGAGGTCGGCGAACTCGATCTTGCCTTGAGCGTTCCCCGCGATGCGGCCGGTGTGGAGCTGCAGGTCGCTCAAGGAGATCTCCTGCCCGGTGCCAGTGTCGCGGTAAGCAACCGCCGCGCGGTCGATGTCGACGCCGGCGATGTCAAAGCTCACCGGCGCCGATTGTTCTTTCCTCTTGGACCCGGGCTTCTCGGCCTTGCCTTCCAGCAGGTCGCTGAAGTTGTAGCTCCCGTCCTTGTTCTTGACTAGCTGCGCCCGGAACCCCGAGAGGCGCACCGTGTCGACGATCACTTGCCCGCGCAGCAGCGGCATCAGTTTCACCGACGCACGCGCCGATTGGAGCGAAATGAACTCGCGCTGGCTGCCCCGCTCAGACAGCGTCACCCCGCCGACGCCCGCGCCCAGGCTCGGGAAGAAGACGAGCTTGAGCTCGCCCTGCAGCCGCAGCGTCCGCCCGGTCCGCTCCATCGCCATGCGCTGGATGTCGTCCTTGTAGCGATTGGGGTCGAAAGTGAGCGCGAAGACCAGGATCCCCGCCGCCAGGAGGGCCGCGATCCCGCCCAGCGCGAGCCACAGGTACTTGACTGGTTTTTTCATGAATTCAGTAACTTAATAGTTTCACAGGGATCGCCAAGCCCGCCTTGAAAGCCTCGCGGCCCATCCCCAATTCGAAGGGCATGCAAGAGCAAAACGCGCAGACCGACCCGCCCCAAAGCGAAGACAAGCCGCTCGCGGAACTGCTGGCCGAGGCACAGGCCAAGCTGGAGCAGCAGCGCGACGCCATGCTGCGCGCGGTGGCGGACGCGGAAAACGCCCGCAAGCGCGCGCAGACAGAGGCATTGGCGGCGCAGAAGTACGCGCTGGAGCGCTTTGCCGAGCAGCTCCTGCCGGTCGCCGACAGCCTGCAGGCCGCGCTCGGCAGCGAAAACACCAGCCGCGAGGCGCTGCGCAACGGGGTCGAGCTGACCCTGAAGCAGCTCGGGGCGGCGCTCGAGCGCGCCAACGTCCGGGAGATCAGTCCGGCGAAGGGCGAGCGCTTCGACCCCCATCGGCACCATGCGATGGCGGCGGTAGAAGCGAGCGACTGCGAACCGAATACCGTAGTTTCGCTCATGCAGAAAGGCTACACGTTGCATGATCGCGTGCTGCGTCCGGCGCTCGTCACGGTTGCCAAGCAGCTTGAAAACGGCGACCGAAACCCCATATCCGACATGGATTTAGATTAAGGGCATCCCCATGGCAAAAATCATCGGCATCGACCTCGGCACCACCAATTCGTGCGTCGCGATCATGGAGGGCGGCAAGCCCAAGGTGATCGAGAACTCGGAGGGCGCGCGCACCACGCCTTCGATTGTCGCCTACACCGAGGACGGCGAGATCCTGGTCGGCGCGCCTGCCAAGCGGCAGGCGGTGACCAACGCAAAGAACACCGTCTACGCGGTCAAGCGCCTCATCGGCCGGAAATACGATGACCCGGAATCGCAGAAGGCAATGAAGCTCTCGCCCTACAAGATCGTGCGCGCCGACAATGGCGACGCGTGGGTCGAAGTGCGCGGCAGGAAGATCGCGCCGCAGCAGGTGTCGGCGGAGATCCTGCGCAAGATGAAGAAGACCGCCGAGGACTATCTCGGCGAGGAAGTCACCGAGGCGGTGATCACCGTCCCGGCGTACTTCAACGACTCGCAGCGCCAGGCGACCAAGGACGCGGGCCGCATCGCGGGGCTCGACGTCAAGCGCATCATCAACGAGCCCACCGCGGCCGCGCTCGCCTTCGGCCTCGACAAGGCCGGCAGGAAGGACATGAAGATCGCCGTCTACGACCTGGGCGGCGGCACGTTCGACATCTCGATCATCGAGATCGCGGACGTCGAGGGCGAGAAGCAGTTCGAGGTGCTCTCCACCAACGGCGACACCTTCCTCGGCGGCGAGGACTTCGACCAGCGCCTGATCGACTACGTGGTGACCGAATTCAGGAAGGACCAGGGCGTCGACCTGTCGAAGGACGTGCTCGCGCTGCAGCGGCTGAAGGAAGCCGCCGAGAAGGCGAAGATCGAGCTGTCGTCCTCGCAGCAGACCGAGCTCAACCTGCCCTATATCACGGCGGACCAGAGCGGGCCGAAGCACCTGACGATGAAGCTCACCCGCGCCAAGTTCGAGTCGCTGGTCGACGAGCTCATCGTGAAGACCATCGAGCCCTGCCGCATCGCGGTCAAGGACGCGGGCGTCAAGCTCGACGAGATCAACGACGTGATCCTGGTCGGCGGCCAGACGCGCACGCCCAAGGTGATTGACAAGGTACGGGAGTTCTTCGGCAAGGAGCCGAGGAAGGACGTCAACCCCGACGAGGCGGTCGCCATCGGCGCAGCGATCCAGGCCGGCGTGCTCAAGGGCGACGTCAAGGACGTGCTGCTGCTCGACGTGACGCCGCTTTCGCTCGGCATCGAGACGCTCGGCGGCGTGATGACCAAGCTCATCAACAAGAACACCACCATCCCGACCAAGGCGACGCAGGTGTTCTCGACCGCGGAGGACAACCAGAGCGCGGTGACGATCCACGTCCTGCAGGGCGAGCGCGACATGGCGGGGGGCAACAAGTCGCTCGGCCAGTTCAACCTCACCGACATCCCGCCGGCGCCGCGCGGCCTGCCGCAGATCGAGGTCACGTTCGACATCGACGCGAACGGCATTCTTCACGTCACGGCCAAGGACAAGGCCACCGGCAAGGAGAACAAGATCAAGATCCAGGCGAGCTCGGGGCTCACCGAGGCCGAGATCCAGCGCATGGTGAAGGACGCCGAGGCGCATGCCGAGGAAGACCGCAAGGCGCTGGATCTCGTCAACGCGCGCAACCAGCTCGAAGCGCTGGTGCACTCGATCCGCAAGTCGCTCAAGGATTACGGCGACAAGCTGGAGGCGGGCGAAAAGGAGAGAATCGAGGCCGCGCTGAAGGACGCCGAGGGCTCGCTCAAGTCGGAAGACAAGGCGGCGATCGACGCCAAGGCGCAGGCGCTCGCGCAGGCGGCGCAAAAGCTGGGCGAGAAGATCTACGCCGAAACCCAGGCGCAGGCGGGCGGCCAGCAGGCGCAGGGCGCCGCCCCGGGGGACGCCGGCAAGAAGGACGACAGCAACGTCGTCGACGCCGAGTTCACCGAGGTGAAGGACAAGAAGACCGGCTGAGCCCGGGCCGCAGGAGCTGGGGAGCAGCGGGCCGCGCATAAGGCGTGGCCCGTTTTTGTATGGACGGGAGCATGGCGAAGCGCGACTACTACGAAGTGCTCGGACTGAACCGGGACGCCGCCGAGGAAGACATCAAGAAGGCCTACCGGCGCCTCGCCATGAAATGGCATCCGGACCGCAACCCGGACAATCCCAAGGCGGAGGAGCACTTCAAGGAGGCGAAAGAGGCCTACGAGGTGCTGTGCGACGCGGCGAAGCGCTCGGCCTACGACCAGTTCGGCCACGCCGGTGTCGACCCGCAAGCCGGCATGGGCGGCGCCGGAGCCGCGGGCATGGGCGGCTTCGGCGACATCTTCAGCGACATTTTCGGCGAGATCTTCGGCGGCGGACGCCCTGGCGGCGGGCGCAGTACCGTGTACCGTGGCGCCGACCTGCGCTACAACCTCGAGATCTCGCTCGAGCAGGCGGCGCACGGCTTCGAGACCAAGATCCGCATCCCCGCCGTGGCGGCGTGCGAGAGCTGCAAGGGTACCGGCGCACGCCCCGGCTCGCAGCCGAGCACCTGCCCGACCTGCCGCGGCGCCGGGCAGGTGCGGGTGTCGCAGGGTCCGTTCTCCATGGCGCAGACCTGTCCGCGCTGCCACGGCACGGGCAGCATCATCCCGAATCCCTGCACCGCCTGCGGCGGCACGGGACGCGTCAAGCTGCAAAAGACGCTCTCGGTGAGGATCCCGGCCGGCGTCGACGAGGGCGACCGCGTGCGCCTGTCGGGCGAAGGCGAGCCCGGCGTCAACGGCGGCCCGCCCGGCGACCTCTATGTCCAGGTGCACATCAAGCCGCACCCGGTGTTCCAGCGCGACCACGACGACCTGCACTGCGAGATGCCGATTTCGTTCAGCACCGCGGCGCTCGGCGGCGACATCGGCATCCCGACGCTGGACGGCACGGCGCACATCCGCGTGCCCGCCGAGACGCAGACCGGCAAGACCTTCCGCCTGAAAGGCAAAGGCATCAAGGGCGT
>VBBY01000089.1 GCA_005881595.1 Betaproteobacteria bacterium
GAAGTTCTCGCCGAACTGCCCGTGGGTAAAATCGCGCCGGCCCAGCCGCTCCTCCCAGTAGCGATACGATTCGATCTGATAAACGAAAACCGCTCGCTGTTCGCCCCCGTGCCCCCCGAGATCGGCCTGTCCGTCGCCTTCGACGTTGAGCCGCTTGACGCGGCGACGACCCTGTACCGGGTCCTTCCAGATGCCGGTGCGCACGATTCTTCCGCGCCACTCGATGTCGCGCGGCAACCCGACGTTAACGGAGAGTAACCGGGCCACGCCTTAGCATCTCGTCGGGGTCCAGGCCTCGGTCGATCCCGTGCTCCTTGACGCTCTGCCCCGTCTCGAGAGCGAGTTTCCTGTCGTCGAGGAAGACGTCGATCTTGTCCGGCTCGAAGGAGACGAAATTGGAGACGTGTGCGACCTCGGGCCACGCCTGCAAGTAGGACCAAGCGGCCCTTTTGCGCTCGCCGATGTCGTAGTAACTGGCAAGGCCCTTGTAGGGGCAGAACGTCTGTCCCTCGACGGGGATCAGCGCGCTCTCCTCGATGTCCTGTCGTGGGACGTACCAGCGCGGCGCAAAGCCGGATTCGTACAGCACGATCGGCCGTGTAGTGTCCGCGATACGCCTCACACCGTCCATGACGACCAGGTGGCGTGAGCTCTGGCGGATGTCGTTGCGGTGATACGGATCGGCGGCGTGACCGACGATGCGCTCGTCCTCCTCGTAGAAACCATCCATCGCTCCCCAGACGAATGCGACGCGGCCCCGGAGCTCGCTGGCGTAGTCGGGTGGGGCGGTGTACTGCCATGCGCCCCGGGTGGCACGCCGCTCGCCGACAGTTACGGTGAACCACTCGGTATCGCCGTAGTCGCGGGCCCGTGTGTTCGGTTTCTCGCTGACGAGGACGCCGGGCCGGACGTCGGCGAGCGGGAAGAACGCGAGCGGGTAGTGGCCGGGCTCATAGAGCAAGAGCACGTCCTCGCTGTCGGCGATCCACGCGTCGGCTAGCTTGACTCGGAGCCGTCGGCGAAGGGGCTCGGCGAACACCAGTCGTTTCGGCAGCGGCTCGGGAGTGAGGAAGCGGCCCACCGACACGCCGCTCAGAGGGCCTTGTTGCCAGGACAAACCCATGATCGTGTTCCTTTCGTTACGCGCGATGACCGCGTTCCTGCAGGCGAGACGACCTCCAAGGCGAGCATCACGGCTCCTCGGCGACTGTGAAATTTTTACATAATTGAGCGGGCTGAAATCTTACACTCGGAGCCTGCGTACAGCTCGAAAAAGCCGGAGCAGATCACGATGTGATGCGCAGTACAAGGAGCACGTCATGCACGAACAGAAGGTAAGTGGGGTCACCGCGCATCGAGTCGCTGCATTTTCAGATGGAGTGATCGCCGTGATCATGACCGTGATGGTATTGGAGCTCAAGGCACCCGATAACTCAGCATTGTCGGACCTCTGGCCTCTGTGGCCCACGGTCATCAGCTATACCGTGAGCTACCTGTTCATCGCCATCATTTGGATCAACCACCACCACCTCATGTGGTTCGTCGCGGGTCCTCCAACGTTGAGACTGATATGGATCAACTTCGCTCATCTCTTCATGGTGTCCTTCCTGCCCTTCGCAACGGCATGGGTTGCTCGCACCCAGCTCGCGTCGGCGCCTGTAGCGGTCTATGCAGCGCTCTTCGTGTGCGTGGACATAGCGTATAACGTCTTCGAGCGGGATGTATTGGCGCAAGCGCACGCTAGGCATGTGTCCGACCGAGCGCGGCGCATGGCGAGGCGCCGTTCCCTAGCCGTTCTTGCGATCTTCGCAACTGCGGCGATCGTCGCTTTTGTCGCGCCTCGCCTCGCTTTCGCTCTGATATGCGGCGCGTTGCTCCTCCACGTGCGGCCGGAGGCACCCGGCAGTACTTGAGCGAAAGGAACGTGACGAAAACGGAACGTGGGGAAATCGTGGGGAAATAATCCGCTGGTCGGCAGTTCGAATCCGCCACGACCCACGGTCCATTCCGGACACATGGGTAACGGTTTATACCGGAGACATGGGTAACACTTTTGCGGCGAAGGGATTTTCGGCGCTCTCGAGTCGAGCTGTCTCGTGATCGAAGAACGCTAAGTCGTAGTGCATAAGGCTGACGAGCCAGATCTTATCGCTCATTCCGTCTTGTTGGCCTCCCGCACGAAAGCGGCCAGTTCAGCGTTGAAGCGAGCGGCGTCCTCGTAGAAAGGCGCGTGCCCGATGCCTTCATAGATCGAAAGCTTTGCGCCGGGGATCACCGAGGCGGTGTACCTGGCGTTGCCTATCTTGGAGTTTCGATCCTCCGCGCCGTGAGTCACCAACACCGGCAACTTGAGCTTGGACATCACGGCGGTCGCATCCAGCGGACGGCCGCCAAGGCCGGCGCGGACCTTGGGCGGCACCATCATGTTGAATGAGAGCATGACCTCGAAGTCGTCGGGGGTCGGCTGCCTGGAGAAGCAGCCGTGCACGAAGGCGCGCGTCGCCGCGATGTTGGTGGCGAGGTCCTCCGATGCCATCAAAGGCAGGTTCTTGAGATTGTCGCCGGCGAGAGCTGGATCGGCCTTGATGCTGGCATCGACGAAGTTGATGCCAGCGAGCTTGCCCGCGCCATGGGTGGTGACATAGTCGGAAATCACGCGGCCGGCGTAGGACCAGCCGACCAGCACCGGGCGTTTCAAGCCCGCGGCGTCCATCACCGCCTGGACTTCGTCGCCCCAGGCCTTGGAATCCCGGTAGCGGGCGGGATCGAGCGGCTTGTCGGAATTGCCGTGCCCGCGCAGATCGTAGGTCACGATGCGAAATTCCCGGGCGAGAGCGCTGTCGACCTGGCGCATCCACGACAGGTGGCTCTGGGAGAAACCGTGGATGAGCAGGATTTCCGGACCGGACGGGTTGCCCCACTCCTGCGCCGAAATGGTCAGGCCATCCGGCGTCTTCACGCTGATCGGCTTGTGCTTCGGTTGCTGCCCAATGCCCGGCTGCGCGATCGCAACAAGAAATGCAGCGACCGTCAACTTGGCGAGGCGACTGCCCAGCAGGGATATCGTCATAGCCGCTCCTCTGATCGACTCGGAGTTCGTCGATTAACCGCTCCGTCTCTTGAAGACGCTCTCCGGCATCTTGAACTGCCCGCCGGCGGCAGCCAGCCGCTCCGCGAAAATCTCCCGGACCCTCGGGTCTTCATCCGGATAGTCGATTTCAGTGCGACCGGGATCCGACACCAGCGTGGTGGTGAACGGGTAGAGATCGTTGTTCCAGCCGCCGAGCTTCACGAAGCGTGCCGGGACCTTGCCGTTGTTGAAATGCTGGTGGAACCACTGCAGCGGCGGCACCACGAGCGTTCCTTCCTTCCATTCGAAGAGCTGCACCTGCTGCTGCTTGCCGTCCTTGAAGGGCGTGGTGCCGATCTCGTGCGGCCACATCATGCTGAAACCGCTGCCGTCGAGAAGGATGATGGTCGAGCCCGGCCCGTGGCGGTGGCAGCGCTCGTAAGTGCCCGTCGGGAACTGCTCCACGTGACAGGCCATGCTGTTGCGCGCCATCGCCAGATGGTTGTCGTCATCCTCGACGCCCTGGCCCGCGGGATAGAGCTTCCACTTCCAGATGTTGGGAACGAAGTTTACGAGGGAGTGCGAGTGGTGGCCGCGCTCCTTGGTCTTTCCGCTCCGGTCGCGGGGCACGGTGGGAAAGAAGGCCTGCGGCGTCGCGCTGAAGTAATCCTTGCGGCCGTCGAAGCGCTCCGGGAAGGCGTAGTCGTTATCGAAGATGAAATCGGTGTGCCGGAACATGTCGATGAGGAGCGGCGCGTTGGTGATGGCCACCAGGCGCACCGGATCCTTGCCGGTGTTGATGTGGCGGTGCCAGGTATTGAGCGGCGAAGGAAAAACGGCGCCTCGTTCCCACTCGAAAGTGAGCATGTTGCTCGGATCGCCCTGCCAGACCTGCGTCCGTCCTTTTCCGGCAAGGACGAGCGTTTGTTCTTCGAAGATGTGGCGCTCCGGATTGGTCTGGCCTCCCGGCGGGATCTCGGCGACCCACGCGTCGACCGTCCCCGCGGTGCCTTCCAGGAAGATGTAGGCGCCGAGCGCGCCGACCCGCTTCCACGGCTTGAGCTCGACCTTGTTCACGTCGATCGCGCCGCCCTCGTAGACGGGAATGCCTTCCTTCTGCAGGAAGCGCCGGTAAGCGCTCGGCCCGTTGAAGGCGACCGGGTCATCGTAGGAATCAGTCCTCGGCTTCGAGGCCTTGGGTGCTTGAGCCTGTGCCTGTGCGCCCAACGGGACCGCCGCGCCGGCGGCGACTCCGGCCAGGCACATGCGCAGGAATTGAGACCGGGTGAAGCCTATTTTTTCGATGGCGTTGCCGGTTGGCTCGCCGTGCGAATGAGGCGGCAGCCCGTCATGCGTGTGCTCGTGACCGTCGTGGGCGTGACCGTCGTGCTCATGATCATGATTGGAATTGGCCATAGGGTCCTCCTCCCTGAAGAGCGCTCTGTAACTATACTAGCCGTCAGCTCATGGGCAAATCGTTGACCAACGCCAATCAACAACAATACCGCGACGAAGTCGGCGAGCTGATCGCCAATTATGTCGTCAACGTCTCCGACAAGCTCGACGCGCGCACCGAGCGTGCCTCTAAAGCCGTCCTCATCGATTCGATCGCCGTCGCGATAGCGGCCCTGCGGCACCCGGCTGCACAGAACGCGCGCAAGCACGCCTACCGCTTTCCGGCGAATAGCAAAGGCTGCGTGATCTGGGGCACGCAAAAGCGCGCGGCGCCCGAGCTCGCCGCGTTGACGAACGGGGTGCTCCTGAGATGCCACGACTACAACGATTTTTTCGTCGGGCGGCGCAACAGCGGTCATTCGAGCGACATTCTTTCCGGCGTAATTGCCGCCGCCGAATGGACGAACGCCCCCGGGAAAAAACTGCTCTCGGCGGTGGCCATAGGTTATGAAATGGTGGGAGCGGCATTCGATGCGTTCTCAACCGCGCAGGGCGGCTGGGACTATACGAACCTGATGGCCCTCGGCGCGACCGCCGCGATCGCGCGCCTGCTGAATTTGAATGCCGACCAGACCCGCGAAGCCATGGGCCTGACCGCGATCCCCCATTTCGCAGCCGATGAGATCGAATCGGGTGAGCTCAACCGGCGCGGCGACCTTTCCATGTGGAAGCGTTTCAACGGGGCCGACGCCGTCAGGAATTCGCTCCAGGCCTGTCTCCTCGCGCAGGTCGGCGTCGAAGCGGCGGTAAGGCCGTTCGTCGGGAAGTGCGGCTTCATGCAAAAAATGAACATGCAGGACGACCCGGTCCCCGTGCTGCGCGAGCGGCTGAACCCGCGCATCCCGCTCAGACGGGTGAGCGAGGCCTTCATGAAGCGCTGGCCGGTCGGCTCCGTGGCGCAGAGCGCCATCCAGGCCGCCATTGACGCCCGGTCCCGGATCAAGGATCTTTCCAGGATCGAACAGATACGCGTGTTCGCCGAGGAGGGCGCCTACGATCACCTGGTCAAGATACGCCAGGACCCGTGGAATCCCATCTCGCGCGAGACCGCCGATCATTCCTTGCCCTATATCGTCGCGGCCGCGGTCCTGGACGGTACCATCGGGGTGGCGAGCTTCACGCCGAATGTGGTTCTCGACCCGGAGCGCCAGGCGTTCATCAAGAAGGTCATTTGCGCGCCTGCGCTGGAGCTGGGCTCGCACGCCATGGGCAAGCACAAGCGCGTCGAGATGGGCTATTTGTCGCGCGTCGAGATCGAGCTCGACGACGGCGCAGTCGTGCATGGCGATGCGCGGCCGTTCCCCGGGCACCACAAGAATCCCTTTACCGACGCGGACCTCAATGAGAAGCTGCGCGAGAACGTCGAGCCGGTCGCCGGCGCGCAGCGCGCAGCCAGGCTGACGGAGCTCCTGTGGTCCCTCGACAAGGTCAAGAGCACGCGCGAGCTGACCAGGCTTCTCGCCTTCAGCGGCAAGATCGATATCGACAGCGCCAGGGTGCGCGAACGATGAGGGCGCCATGCTGACCCAGGAGATGAATACATTTCTCACGCGCACGGGCCCCGGCACGCCGATGGGTGAATTGTTCCGGCGCTACTGGATACCCGCCTTGCTCGACTGGGAGTTGCCGGAGCGCGACTGCCCCCCGGTTCGCGTGAAATTGCTGGGAGAGAGGCTGGTCGCGTTCCGCGACAGCGAAGGGCGCATCGGCGTCATCGACGAGTTCTGCGCCCATCGCGGCGTGTCGCTCTGGTTCGGCCGCAACGAGGAGTGCGGGCTGCGCTGCGCGTACCACGGGTGGAAGTACGACGTGAACGGCCAGTGCGTGGACCTGCCCTCCGAGCCGGAAGAAAGCCGCATACGCCAGCGCATCAAGCTCAAGTCTTACCCGTGCGTGGAGCTGGGCGGCGTCATCTGGACCTACATGGGCCCGCCGGCGGAGAAGCCGCCGTTGCCGAGCTTCGAGTGGGTGCATCTGCCCCCGTCGCATCGCGTCACCACCAAGCGGTGGCAGGAGAGCAACTACCTGCAGGCGATCGAGGGCGGCATCGATTCCAGCCATGTTTCGTTCCTGCACCGCGGGGATTTGGCCACCGACCCATTCCATCGGAACACCGCGGGCGCGAAGTTCGCGAAATCAACGAAGACCAGCTTCCACATCCTCGACTCTGCCGGCGGCCTGATCATTGGCGCGCGGCGCGATGCGGATCCCGGCAACTATTACTGGCGGATCACGCAGTGGATCATGCCGTGGTACACCCTCATTCCTCCCTACGCCGGCAACGCGCTCAACGGCCACGCGTGGGTGCCCATTGACGACGAAAATTGCATGGCGTGGTCAATGACGTTTCATCCCACTCACCCCATACCCAAAGAGCATATCGAGCTCATCAAAGACGGTAACGGCGTTCATGCCGAGCTGATACCCGGAACGTTCCGTCCGGTGGCCAACCGCAGCAACGATTACCTGATTGATCGTGCC